>JANOJI010000184.1:0-19143 GCA_031408175.1 Ilumatobacteraceae bacterium | reverse complement strand
CGACGTGGCGTTGCACTGCCGCGGTTTCGAGGAATGCCTTGGCGGGGATGCAGCCGCGGTTGAGGCAGGTTCCGCCGATCTCGGCCATCTCGACGAGGGCGACCTTCAAGCCGGCAGATGTGGCGTACAGGGCTGCCCCGTATCCGCCGGGACCACCGCCGATCACGACGAGGTCGAATTCGGTTGCGGGCTCCATGGTTGCTCCGTTGGGTCGGTCGGTCGGCCAGAAGGTTGGCTGCAAATTCGATGGTCACGGTAGCGCCTAGCCGCCCTGAGCGAGCACCCACCGGAGTTGATCGTCGGCTCGATGGAAGATCAGTTGCCGAGCGGTGCCCTGCAAATCACTTGTCGTGAACCGCAGCGTGCAGTCGATGGCAGCGATCGCGATCCCGTCGCATGTGGACGACGTCACGGCCACGACCTTGCCCGGCCCGACGAGTGTGAAACCGTCGAGACCGTCGGGGTCGTCGGTTCCGCTGACTCGCACCACTGCAACGAGCTCCGATGCCTCGATCGACGACGAGACCAGTTCGACCGTGACGTCGCCCGCCTTGCCCGGTTCGCCGGTATCCAGCAACGTCGACGTCTCTTGCTGACCACCGACCCGCAACAGCTGGATACCACCGGCCAGGAGAATGACGAGTCCACATCCGATCGCAAGCAACAGCAACGTCCTGGTGCGCATGGAATTGCCAGGCTAAGGCCGTTAGCGTGCCGTCGTGCGACGTCTTCTGCTGTGCTTGTTCGGCGCCGCGCTGTTGTCGGCATGCGGCGACGCCACGTTGCGATCGGGTGAGCCGAATGCACCAGCGCTCACCACCCCGGCTGCAACCGTCGCGACGTCGGCCGTGTCGACCGCAGTCCCCGACTCGTTGGCGTTCTCGGCACCTCTGGTCGGCGGCGGCACCATCGATCTCGCGGTCTACGCAGGCAAACCGGTGCTGATGTGGTTCTGGGCGCCCACTTGAGTGACGTGCAACCATGAAGCCCCTTCGGTCGAAGCGGCAAGCAAGCGGTGGGCCGGCAAGGTGCAGTTCGTCGGGGTCGCGTGGTACGGCGACGATGCCTCGTTCCAGGGATTCATCGACAAGCACGGCCTGACCTTCCCCCAGATCAGTGACGATGCCGGCGAGGTCTTTGCCCGGTTCGACGTACCTGCACAACCGGCGATGGCGATCATCGATGCGGAAGGAGTCGTCCAGGTTTCGTTGGGCGCCGTCGACGATTCCACGCTCGATGCTGCATTGGAAGCTGCCCTGGCCGGATGACGGTCGCGATCAGCTGGTGGCGCACTCGAAGACGCGGTCGGTGTAGCCCTCTTCTGTGACGTTGTACCAGTTCTTGCCTTCCAAGCAATCTGGTCGTGACAGCTCGTACGGCAGCTCGAATTCCGAGATCGTGCCGTCGGCGACGTACTGCTGGAAACAAGGCGCAGCGTCAGTGGCGAACGTGGTGAACTCGTCGTCGCTCATGCTGTACACGTCGCCGGTCCAGTACAACTCGCCGACTCCACACTCGGCGAACCGGTAGTAGGGCGTGACGAAAGACGGATCGATCGAGCCATCGTCGATTCCGGCGACCACGCAGGCGGAGTACGCCGAGTACTCGAACTCCTCGAAGCATGCATCGATGCCACTCGCATCGCCGATGTCACCGATGTCACCGATGTCACCGATGTCAGCGTCGTCGACGCCGAAGATGGCTCCGGTGGAAAACGAATCGGCCACGTTCCTGAAGGCATCGATGATGTCGGTCAGTTCGTCCTTGTCGAGCGCATCCAGAACCGAAACGTAGATGTCCGCGTACGTGCCGATCGGGCTGAAGAACCACTTGCCGTCAACCTGTTGGACGGTGACTCCAACCGGCTCCAAATCGTCGAACGCCTCCTGAAATGCCTCGATCAGCCCTTGCATGTCTTCGTTGTCGAGACCCAGGTCGGTGAGCGCGGTCCCAACCAGGTCGCCGCTCTCACATGAGTCGAAGGTCGTGTCGGCCATGGCGAACACGACGCAACCATCCTTCGCTTCGATGGTCACCTCTTCACCTTCTGCGCTGGCAGTCATGCTCAACGCATCGACTGCCACAGTGCGCCGGTCGCCATCGCCTGACACCGAGAACTCGATATCGGAGAACGCGATCTTGACATCCGCCTCGTCGAGGCTCGCCTGGGCCTCGTCGATGAACATCGGCGCGTAGCGCTGGAGCGCTTCGGCCTCGTTGGGGTTGAGCACGCCGATCATCGCCTCGAGATCGAGATCTTCGACCGCGTCGAACATCGCCTGCACCGCTCCCTCAGGAGTGTCGGCGCCACGAGCAACCAGGGCGCTGTCGGGAATGTCGTCTCCCCCACCGCGTGTGCTCTCGGCGATCGAGTAGAACGCGCTGAGGTACCAGCGGCCATCACGACTCACCGTCGTCAGAGTCCAGTCGACATCGCTGTCCTGCGGTTCACTGTCGAGGTCGGGCCGGTCGCCACCGAAGGCCTCATCGATCAACAGGTCGCCGATCGGCATGGTGGCGCCGTCGACCGAGGAGGTACCGGTCGCTCTGATGCGAATGCCGGTGATGTCGTCGACATTTGTCGGCTTCGGGTCGACGCGCACATCTTCGAACACGATGTCGAGGCCACCGACCCTGTCGAGGCTGGCCGAACTGTCGAACACCTCGAGACGCTTGAGGTTGTCGACGATATCGATCAGGGGCTGGCGCATCGTCTCGCGCTCGCCGGGAAGTAGCAGGTCGACGACGCCAAGTGCGTCTTCGGCCGCGAGCGCATCCATCAGGCGCGTCCCGACCTCGGTCGGACTTGCCGCACCACCGTCGTTTCCGGCAACGATCCTGGTGATGGCGAACCCGCCGGCGCCGACGAGTGCAACGACGGCGATCAACCCACCGACGACTTTGCCCCGACTGCGCTTCCCAACACTGCCGGTCGGCACCACCGTGGCCGTTGGCACACCGTCTTGCGGAACGAAGGCCTGAGGATTGAAGAGCGGTGGCTGGCCCCCGGGCACATTGCCGGGAATCGGCGGTGGCAACAGGGGTGGACCAGTTGGCAGGGAAACCTCCGGTCGGGGTGGTTCGTATGAGGTGCCGTCGTCGTTCGTGTCCACGGAAGATGCCTTTCGCCGCTATCTGATTCACAAAGGTATCGGCTGATAGAAGCCCGACCTGAGCAGTTGGTCAACAGACCTGTTCATCCGACATACCCTGTGCGCATGCGCATCCTCATGTCGGGCGCCAGTGGCCTCGTTGGCACTGCACTCACGGGCCACCTCGTCGCGACCGGCCACACGGTGTCCCGCCTGGTGCGACGTCAGGCCAAACCGGGTGAAGTGACATGGGATCCGACGACGGGTGCACTCGATCCGGCGGCGTTCGACGATTGCGACGCGGTGATCAATCTCTCCGGCGCGGGCATCGGCGACAAGCGTTGGAGCGACGACTACAAGGTCGAGTTGTTGTCGAGTCGGGTACGGACGACCGAGCTCCTCGCCACCACGATGGCCGACCTCGATCACAAACCGTCGGTCTTCCTGTCGGGCTCGGCCATCGGCTGGTACGGCGATCGAGGCGACGAGCGGCTCGACGAACTGTCGACGCCGGGCAGCGGCTTTCTCAGCGATCTCGCCCAGGAGTGGGAGGCATCCACGATGGCGGCCGAAAAGGCCGGAATCCGCACGGTGCACTTGCGTACCGGGATCGTGCTGTCTGCCGATGGCGGTGCGCTGAAGAAACAGCTCCCCCTGTTCAAACTGGGCCTCGGCGGGCGTTTCGGCAACGGCCACCAATGGCAGAGCTGGATCTCGATCGACGATCAGGTCGGAGCCATCACCCATCTGCTGTCGGCCGAGACCTGCGGAGCCGTCAATCTCACGGCACCCAACCCCGTCACCAACAGTGAATTCACCGCAACGCTCGCCAAGGCGTTGCACCGGCCAGCGTTCATCCCCGTCCCCCTGTTCGGCCCGAAGATCTTGCTCGGTCGCGAGTTGGTCGAATCACTGCTGCTCGGCGGCCAGCGAGTATCGCCGACCGCATTGCAGCGCAACGGCTACGAATTCCGCCACGAGTCGCTGGACACGACGCTGCGCGATCTCTTGCATCGCCCCTAGCGGCGACTACTGATCGGCCGTGTCGACAGCCGCCCAGCGGGCGAGTTCGGCATCAAGATCGAGCCGCTCGGTGGTCGGCCCGGATGGCCAATTCTCCTTCGGCACCGCCCACATGACCTCGAACTCGATGCCGTCGGGATCGGCCGCGTACAGGCTCTTGCTCACACCATGATCACTCTCGCCGACGAGCGAGCCGGCTGCGACGAGCTTGCTGCGCAGCTCGGCGAGCTCGCCGATGGTACTGACCTGCCAGGCCAAGTGATACAGACCAGGTGAGTGAGCCGCCGGCCGCGGGCGATCACCCACACTGAACAGACCCAGATCGTGGTCGTTGGTCGAACCATCCGCACGGAGGAAGACAGCTTGGCTGCCCATGGTCGCCACAACCTCGAATCCGAGCACCGTGGTGTAGAACTCGGCAGATACCTGGGCATCGCGCACCCAGAGCACCGCGTGGTTGAGTCGTCTGATCAATGTCGTTCCTCCGAGCGTGTGATTCTGATTGTGTCAGGCCTTGACGGCTTGGATGTCCAACTGGATCTTGACCTTCTCGCCGACCAGCACTCCACCCGTCTCCAGGGCGACGTTCCACTCGAGGCCCCAATCCTTGCGGTTGACCTCGGCCTCGGCACTGAACCCGGCGCGGGTACCACCCCAGGGATCACCGTTGACACCATCGAACTCGAGCTCGAAATCGACCGACTTGGTGATGCCCTTGATCGTCAGATCCGTGTGCAACACGTAGTCGCCGCCGTCCGTGTCGATCCCTGTGCTCACCAGCGTCATGGTCGGATGTGTATCGACGTCGAAGAAGTCGGCCGACTTGATGTGGCCGTCGCGAGTCTCGTCGCCGGTGGTGACCGAAGCGATGTCGACCGTTGCCTCGACCGTCGAGGCCAAGGGATCGTCGGCGATCGTCAGGGTGCCGCTGAACGTCGCGAATCGACCGCGAACCTTGGTGACCATCAGGTGGCGGGCAACGAAGCCAATCGTCGAGTGGCTCGCGTCGACATTCCAGACGCCGGCAGCGAGTTGTGTGAGCGCGGACCCTCGGGCGAGATCTGTAGCTGATGACATGAGACAACTCCTTGAGTATGTAGCCGCAACTATTGCGGCAACAACAATTGTAGGAACAATTACTTGCATTCGCAACCTTTCTCAAAGATCGGCTAGTCTTAGTTCCCATGGCAACCACCACCTGGCTGTCGGCGAGCGAGATGCGAGCCTGGCGGAACTTCATCGAATCGGTCAGCACGATGACCGCCGCTCTCGAGAGCGATCTCGTGCCATTTGGGCTGACGCTGGGTGACTACGAGGTGCTGGTCCGGTTGTCAGAAGCCGAAGGCACGCAGTTGAGGATGTGCGACCTGGCGACCGCACTGCAGCTGTCACCGAGCGGATTGACGCGACGTCTCGACGGCCTGGTGACCGCCGGATTGGTCGAACGCGTGGCGAGTCCCGCGGATCGCCGGGTGATGTTCGCGGCACTCACGCCCACGGGTCGCGCCAAGCTCGTCGAGGCAGCCCCCAACCATGTGGCCAGCGTCCGCAACCGGTTTTTCAAGGGTCTGTCCGGCGAGCAGGTGGTGGCGCTCGGCGACATCTTCGAAACGGTGCACGCCAACCTCACGGCGTGTCCTGCGTGACACCGCTACCCGACGGGTTCCGCGCCTACGTAACCAACGTCGGCATCAAGGACGCGACCGACGATTTCGCCGTCGTTGCCACCGAAGCACCCTGCGCCTCGGTCGGCATGTTCACGACCAGCAGCTTCGCCGGGCCGAGCGTCATCGTCAGCCGCGAGCACTTGTCATCGCCGACGGCTCAGGCAGTGGTCGTGATCTCCAAGAACGCCAATGTCGCCACCGGTAGCGAAGGGCTGGCCAACGCTCGCGAGGTGGTGGCCGGCGTTGCCGCGGCGATCGGGTGCGCACCGGGCGATGTGCTGATCGCCTCGACCGGCGTGATCGGCCGGCAGTATCCGATGGATCGGGTTCGCGACGGCCTCGGCGTCATCCCCTGCCCGCTGCCATCGGTCGATGCCGACCTCGTTGCTACGGGAATCATGACCACCGACACTGTCGCCAAGGTGGCCGCGACCTCGGTACAGCAAGCACGCATCGTCGGCGTCGCCAAGGGTGTCGGCATGATCGAGCCGAACATGGCCACGCTGATCACGTTGCTCTTCACCGATGCCAACCTCACCGCCGACCAAGTCAGGCCGATCTTCACACGGGTGATGGATCGAACCTTCAATTGCGTGTCGATCGACACGGACACGTCGACCAGCGACAGCGCGATCATCATGGCCAGTGGTGCCGCAGGCGTCGTCGATCTCGATGCCTTCGAGGCGGGCCTGTACGAGGTCGCCGCGTCGCTGACGAAGCAGGTGGCGCGCGATGGCGAAGGCGCCGAGAAGTTGATCGAGGTGACCGTCGATCAAGCAGCGTCGCCCCAGCAGGCCAAGCGGGTGGCTAAGGCCATCGTCAACTCACCGCTCGTCAAGACAGCCGTGCACGGCGCCGATCCCAATTGGGGCCGGGTGGCAATGGCCATCGGCAAGTCGACCACCGCAGACGAGGTCGACCAGGCGAAGGTGGTCATCCGGTTCGGCGATCAAGAGGTGTACCCATCGGCGGTCGACGCTGCGGGTCTCGATGCGCTTGCGGCGTACATGCGTGGCGACGAGGTTCGCATCACCGCCCTGCTCGCTGCCGGAGACTCGTCGGCGACGGTGTGGGGCTGCGATCTCACCGACGGGTACGTTCGCATCAACTCCGACTACACGACCTAGGCCGAGGAGGTCCCATGCCGACGCTTCCCCATCGCTCGCTCGGGTCCTCGGACCTCAATGTGTCGTTGTTCTCGTTGGGATCGTGGCGCACGTTCGAGCGCATCTCGCGCGCGCAGGGTGTCGCTGTGATGCGCGCCGCACGCGAAGCCGGAATCACCTTTCTCGACGACGCGCGCTACAACGACGAGACCGGAGAAGCACCCATCGCCACCGGCTACTCCGAGATCGTCTTCGGCGAACTGTTCCGCGCCGCGGGATGGGTGCGCGACGAGGTCGTCGTAGCCAACAAGCTGTGGTGGGAGTTCTGGCCCGAACAAGATGCCGCGGGCGAGCTCGAGTCGTCGCTCGGCCGCATGGGTCTCGACCACATCGATCTCATCTACACGATGCAGCCGCCCGAGGGGCTCACCATTCCCGAGCTTGTCGCTCAGGTGGCGGGGCTCATGTCGTCGGGACGAGCCAGGGCCTGGGGAATCGGCAACTGGCCTGCTGATCAACTGACCGAGGCCGTGCAGGCTGCGCGCACACTCGGTGCACCGCTGCCCGTCGCCGCCCAGTTGCCGTACAGCCTGGTGCGCGCCGACTGGGTGCAGGACCCCGTCATGGAGGCGGTGCTGGCCGACGCCGACATTGGTCTGGTCGCGTCGTACGTGCTCGCCGGTGGAAGCCTGACGGGCAAGTACCTGCATGGTGCATCCGGCCGAGCCAACGCCGACGACACTGCGGCTGTGGTCGCCGGCAAGCAACGTGCCGCAGTCGTGGTCGAGCTGGCTCGCGAGTGGAGTGTGACACCGGCGAGCCTGGCTTTCTCGTTCGCGCTCTCGCACCCACGGCTGGCAAGCGTCCTGTTCGGTGCCACATCGCCGGAGCAATTGCGCGAGAACGTCGCCTCCCTGGAGGTGTTCAGGTCGCTCGACGACGACCAACTCCGTCGCCTGAGCGCGCTCGCATCCAGCTAGCGCTGTGACCACGGACGTTCGCGCCCTGTAGGCGGCCCGCACCCGACCCGCCTCGTCGGGCGCGATTTCGGCCTGCCCAGGCGTATTCCCGCGCCCACACGGGCGGGCGGATTGGGGCGGATGCATAGGTGAGGGAGCAGTTGGGTACAGGTAGCGCATGGAAATCATCCGACATGAAGATGGCTCGCTGACCGTGCCCGTGGCACCGACACGACATCACGGCGACGACGACGAGTCCGAGGCTCCTGCTGAGCCCGAGGCCACGACCATGGTGTTGCGCCCAGGTGAGGGCGGCTACACCGAGGCCCTTGCCGAGTGGGACGCCCAGCAGAATCCCGACGGGCACGAGGTCGTGTCGACGGCATCGGGCCGTGAAGAGGCGATGGCCGTCGTGCATGCGGTTGCGGAAGACCCTGATCACGTTGCCGAGGCGGTCGAGTCCCTCCACGATGCCGAGGCGAGCGCTGACGCACTGCGCCACGTGTTGATCGGTGGAACCCCATCAATTCAGGCCTTCGCCTCAGAAGTGGCCGACGCCGAAGGCGGCGACGAACTCCCCCACCACACGGCCACCAAGATCATTGGCCAGGTCCTGGCCGAGATCGACACCCACCCGCGGTAGTCACCACCGCAAGCACCACGCGCAACCGAGCCTTGATCGACGCTGTGTATCGCTCGCTCTAACCCGCAGTGGAGTGTTTCACGCCACCCCGGGCGGGCCCGCAACACTCCACTGGTGGTCAATCAGGCAGGATCAGGGTCGACCCCGGCGTAGGCGTAGGCGAACCAGCGGGCCAACGTCGGGTCGTGCTGCAGCGCAGAGACCCAACCTTGCCGAAGTCCCGCTCCGAAGGCAACGCTGTCGTCTTGACCAGCGCCATCGTCGGTGCCGGCAAGGATCAGGCGCAACATCCAACGCGAGAAGGCCTGGGTCCTCCAGATGGCGGGCAGACGCGTGTCGGAGTAATGATCGAGCCGATCGCCGTCGCCGAGTGGACCGAAGCGTTCAATGAGTCCCTGGGCCAATTCGACCGCGTCCTGGATGGCCAGGTTCATTCCCTTACCACCGGCCGGTGTGATGACATGGGCTGCGTCGCCGGCGACGAACAGCCGCCTGTCCTGCATCGGCGTGGTCATCCTCATTCGCAGGTCGACCAGCGACGGCTCGATGAACTCGACGTTGTCGAGCTTGCCCGGCACCAGCAATCGGATTCCTAGTTCCTCGCGCACGCGTGCCTGCGGCCAGTCGGCGATCGAGTCGGTCGCGGGCACCTCGAGGTAGAACCGGGTCAGCGAAGGAAGTCGTCGCATCTGTCCGGCGAACCCCCGGGGATGGGCGGCGTAGATCGTGTGGAGTTCCAACGGCGGCGTCGTGCCCAACACCGCAAGCCAGCGCACAGGCAACGATTGCTCGACGACCTGGCAGCCAGTGAGTGCTCCGGCGGTCACGCCGCGAGCGCCATCGCAACCCGCCACGACTTGGCAGTGGATCGTGCCGGCATCGCCTGCCGCGTCGACGACCGCCAACGTGACTCCGTCATCGTCTTGGTCCACTCCCTTGACCTCGGTGCCGAAGCGGATGTCGCCACGCACGGCGACCAAGGCGTCGCGAAGCCGGGCGACCAACTCGTGCTGTGGGTAGATGAAGTGCGGTCGCCCACCGGTCAGCGTCCCGTAGTCGAACACCACACGTTCGTCCGGAGTACGGAACTCGCAGCAGTAGTTCGTTGCCTCGAAGCGCACGATGCTGTCGGCGATGCCCACGGCCTTCAACAGTTCGACGGTGCGATAGTCCACCGAGCCGGCTTTGGCCATGCTTCCCATGTCGGACTGCGTTAGGCGCTCGAGCACCAAGACCGAGATGCCCTCGCTGTGCAGCAGATGGGCAGCGACGAGGCCGGCCGGCCCGGCGCCGACGATGGCCACCGTGGCGACGTCGTTGCGGGTGGCGGTGCTCACGTCACTGGTCGGTCAGGGCAGCGTCATTGCTGCGAGGTGATCGTCGACGTGAAAGTCGCCGTGGACAAAGGCGGTGACTGTGCTGGCAACCAGGTCGGCTGCACCATCGAGCGTTGTCGAGAACGCCGTGTCGCCGGCGTCGCGGCCAGTGGCGATGCGCACGAGCGACTGCCGAGGAGCAAGCCTGGTGGCATCGACGATCTCCCATTGCTCGCCCGTCGCAACCTCGGCAACGGCGTGAAAATCCATCGGCGACAAGCCGGGTGCGTACACCGAGGCGAGTCGTGCCGGCACTCCGACGGTGCGGCACAGCGCGAGGGTCAGGTGGGCGAAGTCACGGCACACGCCCCGTCCGGCGAGGAGCGTGTCGACGGCTGTTTCGAATGGCCCGCTGCTGCCGGGCTCGTACCGCAACCGACCGTAGACCCAGTCACCGATGATCCGACCCCGATCGGCAGCGCGAGCCGGCATACCCAACTCGGCATCGGCGAAGGATTCGAGCAGGTCCGATGGGCAGTATCGGCTCGGGCGGACCGCGAACAGTCGCTCGGCCATGGTCGGAACGGGATCGTCGAGTGGAGTGCGTTGCACCACGGCGCGATAACTGACCGTGAGAGATCCGGCGCCACATGCGACCAGGTGCACTCTGCCACCGTGTTCGACTTCGACTTCGTCGAATGTGACTGTTCGACCATTCAGTTCCACGACGAGTTGCTCGACCTCGAACGACCCTGCGGTGGACGCGGCGGCGACCTGTAGTGCTAGTACCACGTGATGGGCGACCTCGAAGCTGAGCTCGCACCCGATCTCGGACCGGACCAGTTGCGTCGTGTCAGTGATGACAGAACCTTGCCAGCATCGGGTATCACTCGGCAAGACCTGTCGAGCTGCAGGTCGAGATGAGCACGCGGTGGTGCTAGCCCAAAGGTGCAGTGGTCGACGTCGGCGAATCGCGGTGTGATGGTCTCACCAAGAAACGAAGGAGTCCCCCCGTGAAGAAGTCAATCATCTGGACCACTGCAGCCATCGCCACCGTCGGATTTGGCGTTCCCGCCTTCGCGGCGATGTCCGCCCCGAGCCCTGCCCCGCGGATCGGTCCGACAGTGGTGTCCGTCTCCTCATCCGATGACAGCACGTCATCGAGCTCGCCGAGCACCAGCAATGCCACGGTGGTCAGCACCCCGATCAGCGTGCCGACGATCAGCTTGCCGGTCAACTCGACCGCCAACTCGACCGACAACTCGACCGAGAACTCGACCGCCAACTCCACCGCCAACTCGACCGACAACTCCACCGCCAACTCGACCGACAACAGCGTCGACGACATCAGCGGCAACTGCGACGAAGCTGAGCACGCCAACGACGCACGTTGCAACGGTGGTGGCGGCGACGATGATGACAACTCCGGCCACGGCGGTGGCGACGACGATGACAACTCCGGCCACGGCGGTGGCGACGACGATGACAACTCCGGCCACGGTGGCGGCGACGACGACTGAACAACGAGCCCAATCGCTGGTACATGGCGGCCTGACCGGCACAGGTAGCCTGCGACCAGAGTGAGAGGGGCTTGGAGATGGCGATACAGGTTGCGAACGGACCGGTTTCGTGGGGGGTCGACCTGCCCGACAAGCCCGGCGCTCCACCGTGGCAGGAGGTCTTCGACGAGATCAGCGAGGCCGGCTACAAGCTGTGCGAGCTTGGCCCGATGGGCTACTTGCCCGACGACAACGAACGGGTGCGAATCGAACTCGAGGCGCGGGGCCTGGGCGTGGCCGGTTCGTACATCTTCGAGCCCCTGCACGACGGCGACCGGCATGACGACATCAACGTCAAGACCGAGCGCACATGTGAGCGGATTGCCGGATTGGGCGGAAAGTACCTCGTCGTCATCGACATGGTCAGCGACGAACGCGGCGCGACCGCCGGTCGCAGCGCGGCGGCACGCCGATTGAAGGGCCACGACTACGAGGTGTTCCTGACGGGAATTCGACAGGCGACGGAAATCGCCATCAAGCACGGGCTCACCCCGGTGCTGCATCAGCATTGCGGCACCTACGTCGAGTTCGAAGACGAGGTCGAGCGGATCCTCGCCGACACGGTCAACGACGGTCTGCAGCTCTGCATCGACACCGGGCACTTCGCGTATGCAGGTATCGACCCCGTGCGGTTCCTCTCCGATCACCGACAGCGCACGCCCTACCTGCATTTCAAGGACATCAATCCGATCGTGCACCAGAAGGTGCTTGGCGATGGGATTGCCTTCTTCGATGCCGTTTCGTTGGGAGTGTTCTGCCCGGTTGGTCAAGGTGTGGTCGATTTCGCCGGGCTTGCCACAGCGGTCCAAGACTTCCACGGCTCGGGCACGATCGAGCAGGACCGCGACTTTCGATCGACCACCACGGCGCTCGACGACGCCAGGGCCAGCCTCGACTGCTTGCGCGGCATCGGTCTCGCCGCCTGACCTACAGACGGCGGCGGGATACTGCGACGCTCGACCCGCTCGCCACTGCTGCGATCACCGCGTCGGTCACCTCGGCGACGCGCAGCCCATCGACAAATGTCGGGCCCGACAACACCTTGCCGGCCGCGAGATTGCGCAGCGTGTTGCGGGCCGCGATCGTGAAGGCGTCGGTATAGCCGAGACCCTGGGCAGCAACGGTGTGGATACCGTCCGCGCCGGGGTGCGCCGGTCCGACCAGGATCGTGCGAAAGCCCTGCCGATCTTCGGAGTCAGTGCCGTCGAAGAAGTGCAGTTCGTTGGAACGCTGCCAGCTGAACGAGACCGAACCGCGCGAGCCGATCACCTCGAAGCCGAGATCGCATTTGTGGCCGGTGCCCGCCCACGAGGCGAGGATGGTTCCGCTCGCGCCGCTGTCGAAGTCGGCGAGAATCTCGGTCTGGTCGTCGACGGTGACATCGACCTGATTGCCATCGGCGCCTCGACGCTTGAGGACGAAGGTCTGCATGCGGGCGGCCACCTGCGAGATCGGGCCCGCCAGGTACTGCAGCAGATCGATGCAGTGCGAGCCGACATCACCCAGGGCGCCGGAGCCCGCCCTGGCCTTGTCGAACCGCCAACTCATCGGCACTCCGGGGTTGCTGTTGTAGTCGAGCAGGAACTGGCCCCTCGCCGTGCGCACCTGGCCGATGGCTCCCTCATCGATCAGTTGGCGAGCCATGGCGACCGCCGGCCACTGGCGGTAGACAAACCCCACCTGAGTGACTCGATCGCTGTCGAGAGCGGCCTGGCACAGCCGGTAGGCGCTGTCGCCGTCGAGCGCCAACGGCTTCTCGCACAACACGTGCTTGCCGTTCGCCAGCGCGTCGAGAGCGATGTCGACGTGGGTGTCGTTGGGAGTGCAGATGTCGACCACATCGACGTCGTCGGACGACGTGACCTCTTGCCACGTGGGAACGGCCCGAGTCCAGCCCCAATCCCGCGCTGCTCGATCTGCCAGCGATGGATCGAAATCGGTGACGACGACAGTGTCGATCGGTGCAATCTCCGACCCGAACAGCATGGCCGCATTGCGGTAGGCGATGCTGTGGATCTTGCCCATGAACCCGGCGCCGACCAGGCCGATTCGTACCGCCTCCATCGCGTCCTCCCTCGTCGTCGACGGCGCAGTTTAGGCAGGCGCCAGTTCGTGGGAAGATCCCGTCCATGGAACTTCGCGAACTGTTGATCGACCTCTTCGAGCGGGTCGCCGAGCACGTTCATGAGGCCGTCGATGGGCTCGAACCAGAGGCCTTGACGACACCTCCGGAGCCCGGAGCCAATCCAATCGGTTGGCTCGTGTGGCACCTCACCCGAGTTCAGGATCACCACATCGCCGAGATCCTCGAGCAGGACCAGGTGTGGGCGTCGGGTGGCTGGGCAGCGCGGTTTGGTGTTGCCGCCGATCCCAACAACACCGGGTACGACCACGGGTGGAAAGAGGTCATGGCGATTCGCCCGGAGAGCGCCGACGCCCTCATCGACTACTACGAGGCTGTCGCAACTCGCACTCGTGAACTGCTCGAGCGAACCTCGCCGAAGGATCTCGACCGCATCGTCGATGAGCGCTGGGATCCGCCCGTGACACTCGGGGTGCGCCTGGTCAGCATCGCCGACGACGATATCCAACACGCCGGCCAAGCCGTCTACACGAGAGGCATCCTCGACCGCCGCTGAACACGCCAGTGGAGTGTTTGGCGCCCGCCCGGGGTGGCGTCAAACACTCCACTGCAGCCCTGCTGCGTCTTATTTCGGGGGCATGCGGATGCCGCCGTCGACCCGGATGGTCTCGGCGTTGAGGTAGCTGTTGGTGATGCACTCGATGATCACCGAGGCGAGCTCTTCCTGCGTCCCCAGGCGGTGGGGGAACAGGACGCCCTTCTCAAGGTTGGCCTTGAACGCCTCACTGGCGTCGCCGGTGCCATAGATCGGCGTGTCGATGAGGCCGGGCGCGACGGTGTTGACGCGAACGCCGATGGCCGACAGATCGCGGGCGATGGGCAGGGTCATCCCGACGATGCCGCCCTTCGACGCCGAGTACGCCGCCTGACCGATCTGGCCGTCGAAGGCTGCGACGGAGGCGATGTTGACGATCGCCCCGCGCTCGCCGAACTCCATCGGCTCGGTGGCGCTCATCGCTGTAGCGACGATGCGGATGCAATCAAAGGTGCCCACCAGGTTGATGGCGATCACCTTCTTGAAGGCGTCGAGGTTGGCCGCCGAGTCGTAGGTGCCGTCCTTGCCGACGGTGCGTTGCGCCCAGCCGATGCCGGCCGAGTTCACCAGCACTCGCACCGGGCCCATGCTCTTGGCCATCTCCACGGCGTTGACGATGTCGTCGGTGTTGGTGACGTCGACCTTGCAGTACGCCCCGCCGATCTCGTCGGCCAGCGCCGAACCCTTGTCCTCCTGCAGGTCGGCTACCAGGACCTTGGCGCCTCTCGAGGCCAGCACCCGGGCTGCCGCAGCCCCGATTCCTGATGCTCCGCCTGTGACGATTGCAGTTGCGCCGTTGATGTCCATGGGGGGCGACGATAACGCCGGCCTGCACGATCACGCCCAAGCGGGAGGCGGAGATTACCGTCACGCCATGCCCGGACCGCTGGCTGGATTCACCGTCGTCGAGGCCTGCCAGATGGTCGCCGGCCCGCTGGCGGGCACGATCTGTGCCGATCTCGGCGCCGAGGTGATCAAGATCGAGAGCCCGACCAGTGGCGACCGCATGCGCCTGCTCGGCCACCGGGTTGGCGGCATCTCGGCCGTCTGGGCAGGCGTCAACCGCGGGAAACGCTGCGTGGTGCTCGACCTCCAACGGCCGGATGGCATTGCCGTGTTCAACAAGATCGTCGCCAAGGCCGATGTCTTCATCCAGAACTTTCGGCCCGGTGTCGTGGAGCGGTTGGGTATCGACGAACCAGCCATGCGAACGATCAATCCCGACGTGGTCTACGTGTCGGTGAGCGGATTCGGCGACAGCGGCCCGTACATCGACCAGAAGAGCTACGACTATGTCATCCAGGCGTTGTCGGGCATGGCCGCGGTGCAGGCCGACCCGGCCACCGGCGAACCGGCGCTGGTCCGCAACATCGTCATCGACAAGGTCACAGCAATGGCCGCGGCACAGTCGATCCTGGCCGCGCTGCTTGCTCGTAGTCGCGGGGCCGGCGGCCAGCACGTGCGCCTGGCGATGCTCGACGTTGCCCTGTCGTTCCTGTGGCCCGACGGCATGATGCAGCACACGCTGCTGGCCGATGATGGTCGGGTCACGTCGGGGCCGCACATGGCCGACAACTACCTCGTGCGGCGCACCGCCGACGACTACATTGCCTTGCTGGCAACGTCGAACTCGCAGTTCCCCGGCCTATGCGCGGCGCTCGACAGACCGGAATGGTTGGACGACGATCGCTTCTCGACGCTGGCCGCACGCGAGGCCAACGCTGTGGCCTTGAACGAGTTGATCGCCGCCGAGTTGGAACGCTACGCGGGAACCGAACTGGTCGAGCGACTGCACCGTCACGATGTTCCGTGCGCGCTCGTGAACCCGATCGACCGGGTGCATCTCGATCCGCAGGTCGTCCACAACGATGCTCTGGTCGAACACGACCGTCCGTGGCTCGGGCGAGTGCGCGAACCACGTCCCCCAGCGCACTTCTCGGCGACGCCGACCTCACTCGGCCGTCACGCACCCAAGCACGACGAGCACACCGACGAGGTGCTGCGCGAGATCGGGATCGACCACCACACCATCGCCGCGCTACGTGCCAGCGGCACGATCGGCGCCCGCCGCTAGCTTTGAACGAGTGTTTCGCGCCACCCCGGGTGGGACGGAGACACTCGTATGGACGTCTGGACGGTGATTAGGGATCGAAGAGGGAGCCCTGCGGCTGCTCGATCTCCGGTGCCGTATCGGCGCGGGGCGTGAATGGGCCCTTCGACGCGGCGACTGCGAGGGCGTCGACGAGGTCGTTCATCGGGTCACCGGAATGACCCTTCACCCACCGGAACTCGGGCGATCGGGCCAGCACCAGTTCGATCAGCGGTTGCCACAGGTCGACGTTGGCAACGGGCTCCTTCTTGGCATTCCTCCACCCATTCGCCTGCCACCGCTTCCACCACTTGTCGCGGAAGCAGTTCACGACGTAGGTCGAATCGCTGACGATGGTGAGTTGACCATCGAGCGAGCGCAGCGCCTCGAGCACGGCCATGATCTCCATCCGCTGGTTGGTGGACTTCGCTTCTCCCCCGCTGTCGCGCAATGCACCATCGGGTGCAGTGGCCCATGCCCAACCACCCGGACCAGGGTTGCCAGCGCACGCTCCGTCGGTGAACACGACGTGGGCTGCCCGGAGTGTGCTCATCGGGGCAAACTACTGTGCCGATATGCGGAAACTGGCCATCTCGGTTGTCATGGCCCTCGTGGTTGCCGCCGGTGTAGTGGTGGCGCCCAGCCCTGTGGCCGCAGATCGGCTGTTCGTTTCGGTGTTCATCGACGTGCCCGGTCCAAAGGGTGGGATCGCGGTTGTCGGCGACTCGGTCATGCTCGGCTCGGCCTACGGGCCGCCGTTCGAACCTGGTTGGGGTCCGTCGCTGGCCCATCAGCTCGCCGACCGTGGCTGGGGGCCGGTGCGGATGGCGGCGGGTGTCGGCTTCCAGGCCGGCAAGATGGTGCCGACGACCCCAGGAGCCAACATGTCGCTGTGGCTCACCAACCAGCGCGCGGGCGGGTTCGATCCGCCGGTGATCGTCGTCAGCACGGGACCGAATGACATCATCGCCTGCAACGGCAGTGTCGACTGTGCTGCGGATGACATTCGTGGATTCATGGACGTCGCCGGCGCCGATCACGAGGTCTGGTGGGCGCTGCAGACTGCCGCAATCCCGACCAACCAAGCGGCCTGGAACCAGGCCCTGCAGATAGTCGCCGCGGAACGGCCGAACCTCATCCTGTGGGATTGGCCGACGATCCGGGTTGCGGCAGGCATCGCCATCGCCCCCGACAACACCCACCTGCCGGGGGCAGGTCAGTACCTACAGCGCAGCGCCATGATCGCCGACGACGTCACGACCCGGCTGGCGGGGTCGAGGCAGATCGGCGCAGAGGTCGCTGTGCCGCCCGGTGGCGCCTTATACGAGTACGACCCTGTGGATCCGGTGCGAGTGGTCGACACACGCGACACCGGCGAACGTCTCGCTGCTGGTGAAACTCTGAGCGTCGATCTGTCAGTACTGGCGCCGGCGGCAGTCGGTGCTGATGCGGCCGCCGCGGCCATCAATGTCACTGCCGCCGCTCCCGGTGCTGCCGGCTTCCTCACGGTGTGGCCGTGCGGCACCGAGCAACCGTTGGCGTCGAGCGTCAACTTCCTGGCCGGCCAGGCGCGCGGCGCTCAGGCCACCACGCTGCTGGGCGGGCCCGGCAAGCGCGTGTGCGTCTTCAGCAATGCACCGACCGACATCGTCGTCGACCTCCAGGGAGTGTTCGTGCCAACGGGCGCGCTGCGATTCGATCCAATCATTCCCGAGCGCAAACTCGACACACGCAAAACCGTCAGAGCTTCGATGAACGTGATCGAGGTGCCCGCCGGCGCCGAGGCTGTCGCCGCAACACTCACGGTGACGGGTGGCAACGACGCCGGCTTCCTGACGGCGTTTCCGTGTTCCGGCACGATTCCCGTGGCGTCGAACGTGAACTGGCAGCGCGGCGAGACGGTTGCCGGTGCGGTGTTCGTGCCCGTCGCCGCCAACGACACCTTCTGCGTGTTCACCAACTCACCCGTCGATGTGATCGTCGACATCACCGGAGTGTTCAACGCGACCAACACGCTGCGGTTCACGCCGGTGACGCCGACGCGCATGGTCGACACCAGGGTGGGCACTGGCGGGTGGCGCGGGCACCAGGGCGTAGGGCAGACGATCGAAATCGGCGCGGCGCCCGACGCGGCCGAAGCGGTCACGGGCACGATCACCCAGATCAGCCCCGGCGTCGATGGCTACCTCACCGGCACGACGTGCGGGCAACCGCCCGGTGAGACGTCGTCGGTCAATGGCGCCCGGAGCTCGGTGATGGCCAACTCGTTGACGGTCGGGCTGTCGGCCGGAGGGAACTTGTGCATCACGTCGCTGGCCGCCGCGCACACGCTGTTCGACACCACCGGCTGGTGGATACCCTGACGGCGCGGTTCACCACCGTCGCGCACGTTACCCAGCGGTAAGCCTGCTTGACTAAGGGTCATGATCTTCGACGGCTTCGTCAACCAGCTGCCCGACTCTGACCCCGGCGAGACCCAGGAATGGCTCGACTCGCTCGACGCGGTGGTCGATGTGCACGGCAAGACCAGGGCCCGGTTCCTGCTCTCCAAACTGCTCGACCGCGCCCGCGCCACGCAGGTCAGCTTCCCCGCCACGGTCAGCACGCCCTACGTCAACACCATCCCCCGCGAGCAGGAGCCGTGGTTCCCCGGCGACGAGTACCTCGAGCGTCGCATCAGGGCCTTCGTGCGCTGGAACGCGGCGGCCATGGTGGTCAGGGCCAACAAGCACGCCGACGGGATTGGCGGGCACCTGTCGACTTTTGCCAGCTCGGCCAGCCTCTATGAGATCGGTTTCAACCACTTCTTCCTCGGCAAGGACGACGGCAATCCGGGAGACCACGTCTACTTCCAGGGTCACGCGACCCCCGGCATCTATGCACGAGCGTTCATGGAAGGTCGCTTCACCGAAGACGACCTCGACCACTTCCGCCGCGAGATCGGCCGCGACGGCCGTGGCTTGTCGAGCTACCCCCACCCGCGGCTGATGCCCGACTTCTGGGAGTACCCC
>JANOJI010000225.1:0-4307 GCA_031408175.1 Ilumatobacteraceae bacterium | reverse complement strand
CAGGCAATGCCTTCCTGGCGCCCGAGAGCGCCCAATCCTTCCGGTCGCCGCCCTTTGACGGTGACCGGCGCTCCGCAAGCCTGGCTCAGTCGGGCCTGCATGTCAGCCCGATGCGGCGCCAGCTTTGGCGAATCGCACACCACCGAGCAGTCGACATAGCCGATGGTCCAGCCGTCGGCGCGTACCAGTGTGCCTGCCTGGGCGAGCAAGACCAACGAGTCGACTCCCTTCCACTGCGGGTCGGTGTCGGGGAAATGCTCGCCGATATCACCGAGCCCGGCGGCACCCAACAGCGCATCGGCGACCGCGTGCGCCACGACATCGGCATCGCTGTGGCCATCTAGCCCGGGCAACCCGGCGAAAACGACACCACCGAGCACCAATGGTCGGGAGGGATTGTCGCTGAAGCGATGGATGTCGAAGCCCTGGCCGACTCGAACGTCGCTCATCGCCCCTCCTTCTCGGCAAGCTCGCGCGCCCACGCGAGATCCTCGCCGTGGGTGATCTTGCGGTTGGCCTGCTCACCGGCGACCACGACGACTCGCCCTCCGAGGGTCTCGACGAGTCCGGCGTCGTCGGTGGCCTCGTGGCCACTCGCGTGCGCGGCGCGCAGTATCGATGCCCGAAATGCCTGTGGCGTCTGCACGGCTACCAACGCCGCACGCGGCGGCGTGTCGACGACGACGTTGTCGGCATCGATCCGCTTGATGGTGTCGGTCACCGAGATAGCGGGCACGGCGGCATCGGCACCTTCGCGGACGGCGCGAATGACCGCCGCGAACAACTGCGACGATGCGAATGGGCGCGCGGCATCGTGCACGCACACGATTGTCGCGCCGAGTGGCACAGCCGCGAGGCCGGCGCGTACCGACTCGCTGCGTGTCGCCCCACCGGCAACGCCGCCCTCCGCGTGTACGTCGGCCGGCGGAACGACCACGACCACGCCATCACTGGCGTCGCGAGCGGTGCCGACAGCATGATCGATGACCCGGCGCGAGCCGACATGTTCGTACTGTTTGGCACGACCGAGACGAGACCCCGTGCCAGCGGCGACCACGATGGTCCAGACATTCTCAGCTGCGGGGAGCGCCACGACCGGCGAGGGTAGTACCGTTCGACGCACATGGCTCACGAAGACCTCCTTGCCCAGACTGAATTCTTCGCGGATGCGCCACACGAGGTGCTGACGCCGATTGCCGCCGCCGGGCGCGAGCAGCACCTGATCCGTGGCGACGTGTTGTTTCACGAAGGCGACATCGCCGACTCCTTGCATCTCGTGCTGCGCGGTCGTCTCGCCATCGCGATCGCCAACCCGATCGATCACCGCGAGACGGTCGTTGCGTTGATGGAGCCCGGCGATCTGCTCGGCGAGATGGCGATGCTCGACGGCGGTCCGCGATCGGCCATGGCCAGGGCACTCGAACCGTCTGCAGTGCTGACCATTCCGTTCGAACCGGTGATGGATGCGTTTCGCGGTGATCCTCGACTCCTGTGGGGTGTCACCCGCCTGCTCGCCCAGCGGTTGCGCGTTGCCGACGAGGCCCTCGCCGACAGCGTGTTTCTCGACGTCACCGGCCGCACGGCCAAGCGCCTGCTCGAACTGTCGGAGGGCGTCGACGACTTCATCCTCCCCGTCACCCAGGAAGAGTTGGCTGGCATGGTCGGTGCATCGCGCGAGCGCGTCAACAAAGCGATCGCCAGCTTCATCCGTCTCGGTTGGATCGATCAGCACGAGCGCAAGTACACCATTCTGAAGCGCGACAGTCTCGACATCCGCGCCCGTTAGAGCCAGCGGTCAGGCGTCGCGGCGCGCCGTGATCACCGCGCCGGCCGAGGCCACCACGGCAGTGAATGCCGCGAAGTAGATCCCACCGGCGACGCGGCCGAGGTTCTCCGACGTCGCCGCGTCGGGGTTGCCGAGGCCGAACCCCGAGATGTAGGGCAGGAACTTCGCCGGGTTGTCAACGCCTGCTGCCGAGAGAATCAAGAAGATGATGTTCTCGACAACCAACGGCCACAGGATCAGCACGGCAACCGCTGCCGGGGTGTTGCGGATCACCATGCCGAGGCCGAGGCCGAGCAGGCTGACGATCACCGCGAAGACGACGATGCCGATCAACGCGGCTCGGGCCTCGGGTTCGCCGTTCAGTGACACAGAGGCTCCGCGTGATGATGCGATGGCCGACGACACGACGAAGCAGAACACCACCACGAGTGCCTCTGCAACGGCTGCGAACAGCGCGGTGACGATGGCCTTGGACACCAGCACTCGCATTCGCTGAGGGGTTGCCGCGAATGTCGGGCGAATGGTCCCGTGGGCGAATTCGGCGCTGATGGAGACCGCACCGACCACACCGAGCAACAACGCGGTGACCACCGATGTGCCGGTCACGAGTCCGGCCACATCAGAGACCCTCAGGTCGTCGATATCGCCGAGCGAGGCGACCAGAATCGACACGATCACCGGAAACGCGACTGCGATGATGAACAGCACGAGGTTCATCCGCACGGTGCGCAACTTGATCCATTCACTGCGAAGCGTGTTGATCATGTCGGCCCCTCCACCGGCTGGGCCACCGACTGGCCCGCGAATTCCTGAGCGCCCGCCGTGGCTTGCAGGAATGCATCCTCGAGCGAACCGGTCTGCGGCGACAGTTCGTGCAACACGATTCCGCTGTGTGCAGCCAGTTCGCCAACCTCGACGGTGGTGATGCCACGCAACTCGGCCGTGGTCGTGTCAACCATGCTGGCCTGGGCACCTTGCGCCGTCGCCGCGTTGACGAGGGCCTCGACGCCGGGACTCTTGACGCGCACCCATCGATCGGC
This sequence comes from Ilumatobacteraceae bacterium, assembly GCA_031408175.1. GTDB lineage: Bacteria > Actinomycetota > Acidimicrobiia > Acidimicrobiales > Ilumatobacteraceae > JAENVT01. The sequence goes on along the minus strand of JANOJI010000225.1, from coordinate 1,481 downwards.
GTGACGTTCGACGAATTCGGGAACCGAACATTGTTCGATCAACCGGCCTTGGCCGATCACGACCAGATCGTTGGCCATCTGGGCCATCTCCGAGAGCAGGTGGCTACTGACCAGGACGGTGCGCCCCTGCGAGGCGAGGTGCACCAACACATCGCGGATCCAACGGATCCCTTCCGGATCGAGACCGTTGGCCGGCTCGTCGAGAACGACCGTGTGCGGATCACCGAGCAACACACCCGCCAGGCCCAATCGTTGGCGCATGCCGAGCGAATAGGTCTTCACTCGGCGTCCACCAACAGAGCGCAAACCCACGAGGTCGAGCACTTCGTCAACCCGCGACCGTGGCAGTCCGTTTGACGCGGCGAGCCAACGCAAGTGATTGCGACCGCTGCGACCCGGATGCACGTAGCCGGCGTCGAGCAGGGCCCCGACTTCGTGCAGTGGCGACGACAGTTGTCGGTACGCCCGCCCGTCGAACGAGGCACTACCGGTGTCGGGGCGATCGAGCCCGAGCATGCACCGCATGGTCGTGCTCTTCCCGGATCCGTTCGGTCCGAGAAAGCCCGTGACGGTGCCAGGCTTGACCTCGAAACTCAAGTGGTCGACGGCAGTCGTACGCCCGAAGCGCTTCGACAGGTCAGAGACAGTGATCACGTGCCGGCGTTTCCGGTGAACTCGAGGGCGACGATCTCGGGCGAAGCGCCGTCGACGTCGAGACGCGACATCAATGACCGCAGCGCTGCCGTGGTCAATCGAGCACTCGCGCCATCGAGCACCGACAGCACGTCGGCCGATCCTGTTTCGGTCAACATCAACGGCAGAACAACGTCGTTGGGTACCAGCGCCTTGTCGTCTTGAAGCACGGTCAAGGTGACCGCTGACAAAGCAGGATCCGCCGAGCTGCCCACGCCACAGTCGGCGGTGCCAGCGTTGACCGCCTCGACCACCTTGTCCGCTGTCGTTGGCACGATCGACTTGAACTCGACCTGATAGCTGTCCTTCAATGCGACCCCGCCAAGTGGTGTTGCCGTCTCGAAGCCGTCCGGTGCAGCCAGCGTTGCCGTGCCGGGCTTGGCACCGAGATCGGTCAGCGTCGCAATGGTGTTGGTGTCGGTGAACGTCGTCGCACAGAAGACCACGGCTTTGTCCTCCGCCGTCGTTGGCGAACCCATCAGCAGGTTGGCGGGCAGGGCCTTGGCGATGGCCTCGGCTTGCAACGTAGTCGTGTTGGGCACGTCGCCGGACGTCGTCGATTCGGCCATCAGGGCCAACAACTCCTGGGTCGTCATGCCCGTCAACTGCACGTCTCCGGCAGCCATGGCTGCGAAGAGTTCCTCCGATGTCGCGAACGCCTTCTTGCGAGCGACACGAAACTCGGCCTTCTCCAACGTCTGGCCATAGATCTCGGCCATCATCTGGCTGACCGGGTCGGTCGTGGAGCTGATGATGATCTTCGGCTTCAACGCCACGGTCGATTCGGT
>JANOJI010000224.1:0-4224 GCA_031408175.1 Ilumatobacteraceae bacterium | reverse complement strand
CGACGACATCGCCGCCGGCTCCGTTTCGTGCCCAGGAAAGGCCGCCACATGGACTTGAGTCCCTTGGGCCATCAACGCATACCCGGGAAGCACCATGTTGTGCTCCCAGCAATTGAGACCACTGATCGACGCGTAGGGACGATGGTAGGGACGCAGCCCGGTTGCATCGCCCTCTCCCCACGCAGTCCGCTCGGCATCCGTGGGCTTGAGCTTGCGATGCTTGCCGAGGATCTCACCGTCGGCGGAGATGAAGAGCAACGTGCAGTAGACGGTTCCGGCAGAAGTCTCGTCGAGCTCGGCAACGCCGATCACGACATCGCATCCCGCGGCTCGCGCCGCAGCGCAGAGCTGGTCGGTCTCAGGCCCCGGAATCCTCACCGCTGCACCCAAGTAGCGGGCCGTCAGCGCCCGACGATGGTGGTACGGGATTCGGGCATGCACCCACCGCGGGTAACCGGGCAACCATGTCTCGCCGAAGGCGGCCATCGTTGCGCCCATCTCGCCGGCTTTGGCGATCAGGCTGCATGCCTTGTCGGTCGACGCTTGCCTGTCGAGCAGAACGGGAGCCGCTTGTATCGCTGCGAGCCGAAATGTCATTGAGGAACCTCTGCTTCATTCAGTCGGTGGTAGTAGGCGTGCCATTCGAGCAGCAGCCCGTATCGCATCGTCCAGAACTCGCCAGCCCGCCCGCGCACCAACTGGCCATCGTCGGCGCGATAACTGGACTCCCACTCCACACAGATCGTGTCGCCTTCGGCCGCGCGGAGGGCCTTGTGGAGTTGGTAGTCGCGGCGACCCGACGAACCGAAACCAAGTCGCTCGGTATGGAACCGGTGAGCTGCGTCAAGACCTTCCGCAACCTTGCGACCGTTCCAATAGATGACGATGTCGGGGTGCAGCAGCGGCAGGATTTGAGACAGATCCTGGCTGCGGTAGGCAGCCTCGGCCGCAGCGACGAGCTGATCGGCCGTGGTCGGCGGCGTTAGACCGACCAGCCGGCGAGCACGTTCGAAACCGTGCTGGCGGGCCAGCGGATCGATCGCCACGGCGATCATGCCCACAGCGCGTGCTCCTTCGATGCAGTACGGCGTGTCGTCGAGGAACACGATCTCCCCGGGCGCAAGGCCGAAATCGGCAGCAGCCTTCAGATAGGGCCCAGCCGCCGGCTTGCGTTCACCGAATTCGGTACAGTCGACGAGTACGTCGAACTTGTCGAACACAGGCTGGCTGGCAACCCATTCGCGGGTCGCCGACCGATAGAGATCATTGCTGAGGATTCCGACTTTGATCCCAGCGGCTCGGGCATCGTCGACGAGCGCCAGGGCGTCGTCGGCGAACACCCCCGCGCCCAGCTCGATGCTCATGGCTCGCCACATCGTGATGCGATCGGCGTAGCCCCCCGAATGCGCGAACTGATTCCAGTACTCGTCGATGTCGATCTCACCAGTCAGGCATCGTTGCCACGCTGGATCACCCGCAGGATCAATCGCGCCGCGTCCAACGAACCGTCGCCCGGTGCGACGTTCCAGCTCGTCGATGACAACCCAGTTCGACTCCATCAGGACATCACCGACATCGAACAGCAGCGCGCTTGGCATTGGCTTAACGTACCTCTCCGGCCCGTGGCCGTCGTAGCGTCAGGACCATGCCGAGCGAGAGCACGCCGGCCACGGCAAACGCCAGGCTGAAGGGGTTGACGGTGCCGTCGAACGCTCTGTCGAATCGTTGACCGACAACCGCCGCGCCCGCCGTTGTGACCGTCGCATAGACGGCAGCGGCGGTGCCGGCTACATGGCCGACCGGCACCATTGCCGCAGCGTTGAGATTCGACAACAGCACGTTGTATCCGACCAGCACCAGGGCCAGCAGGATCATGAACGGCCAAAATGACGGCTGGCCATCCGAGGTTCGGCTCAGTACATACATTGCGACTGCGGCCGTCGTGTATGCCATCACGGCCCAGCGGATCAGCCGATCGACACCGATCCTGCCGACGTTGCGACCGACCGTCATCGAACTGATCCCCATCAAGATCGCAGTCCCGCCGAACACGTACGGAAACCAGGAACGCCGATGAAAGACATCACCGATGATTCGCTCCGAGGTTGCCAGGTACGAGGAGAACGCCCCGAAGATCGCCACGCTCGACAGCGTGTAGAGCAGCGCGGAGCGGCTGCGCACAATCGCCATCGTGGCGATCCCAACTTGCCGGACCTGCAACGGTTGTCGTCGCTCGACCGGGAGGGTTTCGGGCAATCGCAATGACCAGAGTGCGATCACTGCGCCGAACACCGCGCAGATCACGAATGTACCCCGCCACGGCATGACGTTGATCAAGCCCGCGCCGAGCGCCGGCGCGACCACGGGAACGGAGATGAACACCGCCATCGCAAACGCCATCTCACGGGCCATGTCGTCACCGACGAACCGGTCGCGAATGGTGGCCACCGCAATCACTCGCAATCCGGCTGCGCCGAGCCCCCACACGAATCGCGCCCACAGCATCAAGTGCAGGCTCGGCACCACCGCCGCAGCGACCGCCCCACCGGCAAACAAGGCACACGTGGCCAGCAACACCCATCGACGCCCGAATCGATCGGCCAACAACCCGAATGGGATTGGTCCGACGGCCATGCCAAGGAAGAACGCCGTGACCAGCCCAGCCGTCGCCGCAGAAGTCGACGCCAGGCCGAGGTCCGTGCGAATGCGACCGAAGGCAGGAAGTATCAGATCAATCGAGATCGCCGCCGACGCCATCGACAAACCGGCGAACGCGCGTAACTCGAGGCGCGACGGCTGTCGGCGAACATCAACGGTCGTTGCTGCTGTCACTTGCAGGACTCTGCTACCGCCACCACCGCAGCAGGTGATCCGTCGAGAAGGTGACCCGGGTCCGGATCGAACCTAGGCATCACTTGCTCAGCGCGAACTGGTCGAGGTCGACACCGCAGATGACGCTTCCGTCAAACTCAGATCTGGCGCGACTCTCCCAAACATCCTCGGCGACCTCGCTGTCACCGGGCACCTGGTGGCTCAGCACGAGCGTCTTCACACCGGCTCGGGCTGCAATGCGGCCGGCGTCTTCAGCGGACGTATGCGACTCGGTGAGGTGATTGATGAGGTTGTCGCGATTGGGAAAGTTGGCGACGCGATCGGCGACAAAGCCGAGGTCGATCACCTCGTGCACCAGATAGTCGGCACCTTGCGCTATTCGCACAACGTTGTCGCACGGCCCGGTATCGCCGCTGAACACCGCAGAGCCCGAGGGTGTGTCGAAGCGATACGCGAAGGCGGGAAAGACTGGAGCATGCTGCACCAGGATTGCAGTGACCCGAACGCCGTTGTCGTCGAGCGGATAGATCTCGACGGGCTCCATCGGTGGCGCAGCGGTGCGCATCGATGCACCGCTGGCCTCGACGCCCAGGTCGATGTCGGGACGGTAGTCGTCGTGAGCAACACCGATCTCGTGGACGAAGACCTTGGCAGTCACATCGCTGCGCGCTTCATCGGCGATGCGCACGTTGATGTTGTAGGCGAAGGCCTCGAACAACTTCTGGGTCAGCACGCGTATCCCGGGCGTTGGCGCGTCAGCAAACAGCGGTGCAACCACTCGATCGGCTGGGAATGCGGCGATGGGCAGACCGGCCTCACCTGGCCCGAACACATCGACCCGGCGGGTCGGCCACAACCCCAAGAGCAGATTGATGTAGTCGATGACGTGATCGCTGTGCAGGTGTGTGAAGAAGATCGAGCGGACTGAGCTGCCGCCCTTCGGCCTGCGTTCGGGATGCATCGAGATACCTGATCGCCAAGCCTGGCGGTGCACGCCCTCGCCACAGTCGACGATGTAGGCCGCATCGCCGACCACGATCGCGTTCGAATAGCCAGCCCGAGTCGCCTTGGGGTTGGATGCCCCTGCGGTGCCCAGCAGGATCAAGCGCTCGTTCGCATCGGAGCGCAATGGCAGGCGCGTCTGACCAGGGGCCGGCGAGGGCGCGTCGCTACTGCCGACACGGCGAAGAACATCTGACGCTTGACACATGCTCTACGCCGGCGGCGAGCCCCTTACAGCTCTCGACCGTCGAGGTAGACGACGCCCTTGATGCCGTCGACCGTGACTGTCTGACCGGTGGTGATGCGCGTCGTACCGTCGACGGAGCCGACGACTGCGGGAATGTTGAACTCGCGGGCGACGATGGCGCAGTGACTCATCACGCCACCGAC
>JANOJI010000208.1:0-4325 GCA_031408175.1 Ilumatobacteraceae bacterium | reverse complement strand
GTTGTGGCGCTGTCGGTCTCGTTGTCGGCGATCAGGTGGTCGCGGTGTCGAGTGCGGTGATTCGGATCAGGTTGTAGACGGCGGTGGTCATCTTGAACCAGGCCCGGTTGCGTTCTTTGCCGATGTAGCGGAGCTTGCGTCCTTGCCCGACGGTCTTGACCCAGCCGAAGGGTTCCTCGACCCGTTTGCGGATCCGTTGGCTGACGTCGTAGCCGGCGTGGCGGGTGGTGCGCCCATCGATCGCGGATCTTCGGTTCGTCGTGTTCTGTGCGACGTGCGGGCTGAACCCGGCCTCGCGCACGTCAGCGACAAAGCCTTTGGTGTCGTAGTTCTTGTCGCCGGCCACGGTTCGTCGCCGTCGATGCTTCGGGAGTCGCTTCAACATCTCCGTCGCACAGTCCCGCTCGGCGTAGCCGGTCGCTGTCGTGAGTTCCGCGTCGATGATCAACGCAGAGCGGTGCTCGATCAGCAGGTGCCCGGCGTAGCAGAGTTGCGCTGCGGTGTTGTTCGATTTGCGATACAACCGGGCCTCAGGATCCGTCGTCGAGGCATGGGTGTCGTTCGAGCGTTTCTGGCCGTGCCATTGCACTTCGGCATTGCGGCCCGCTGGGCCGTCACCGCCCGGGTCGTGGTCCTTGGGCTTGAAACTCTTGTGCGATGCCCACGCCTCCAACAACGTGCCGTCCACACTGAAGTGATCCGACGAGATGTAGCGGCGCAGCTTGGCCTGGCGAACCACCGCAGCAAAGAACTCGTCGGCGACATCGGCATCGAGAAGGCGTTGGCGGTTCTTCGAGAACGTCGACGCGTCGAACGATGCGGCGTCGATCGGCAGGTCGAGGAACCATTTGAACAACATGTCGTAGTTCAGTCGTTCGCAGAACGCCCGCTCCGAACGCATCGAGTACATCGCCATCAACACCGTTGACTTCAACAGCATCTCCGGCGGCACCGACGGCCGACCCTCAGCCGAGTACATCGCTTCGAACGTGTCGTTGAGATCGGCGAGCACCGTGTCGACCACGACACGGATCCGACGGATCGGATGCCCTGCCGGGATCAGATCCTCCGTGCTCAAAGAGCTCAACAACGCCAACTGCCGATCAGGGGTTCCACGCATCCCCCCATTCTTTTCGATCCAGCAACAAAACGCGAGCACCAATCAGAGGTTTTTCATCACCCTGCTAGCCGGCGCGGACCGGATCGTGACCGTCCCAGCCGACGGCGGCCTCGCGGACCTTGCGGTACAGCCGTAACACGCTGTCGGCGGGTTCGTAGAGCTCGACGAGGTAACCCAGCTCGGCCCGGCCGTCGTGGAAGGCGAATTGCAGACCGCTGGGCGTCGTCGCATGCATCACGCATGGCATCCCCAGCGATTCAAGTCTGGCTTGTTCGGCGGGCAGCGATTCGACGAAGTGGGCCATGTGATGGAGGCCCGCGGCAGTGCCGACGCTGCGCTGCAGGGATGCCGGGCTGCATTCGCCGAGTTGCACCATTTCGACCTGTAGGTCGCCCCACTGGCCGTATGCCGAGGAGTGATTGAAGATCGCCGGTCCACCGTCGTGAGTGGCGTCGAATGGTGGGTGGTGGCGGACGAAGAACGGCCCGGCGCCGAACCGCTGCGCGAACGACGCCGCGGCCAACTCGACATCGTCGACGGCGTAGGCAACTTGCACCGGCACTCCGAGCCTGAGCTCCACGTTCAGCCAGCGCCGTCGGAGCAACGTGCGTCGGTCAACACGGCACGCATCTGGTCAGCGCAATGATGCACATGATCTGTACCGACCGCTGCGCCTTGCTGACAGACTTCGAGCGACCAAGGCGCCGTCGTGCCCATCCGAAGCAGCATGGCAACGAACTCGCAGACATGCATCTCGCCGTCGCCCGGTGCGACGCGATTGAGCAGGCAGTCGTCCTTGTAGTCGTCGAGCTGCGGCTTCATCGGGCCGTCGTTGATCTGGACGGCCATCACCTTGTCGACGGGGATTGCCTCGATCAGCGACCCGTCATTCGCACCGCGACGGTGATGCCAGATGTCGACACACACGCCGCCATTGGGCCGATCCGCTGCGCCGACGATGGCCATGGCGTCGCTGGCGGTGCGCACGTTCGTAAACGGCAGGAACTCGAGACCGACCTTCATCCCATAGTCGGCGGCCCGGTCGCAGACGGATCTGAATCGGTCGACGGCGACGTCGAGTGGCTGGTCGTACGGTCCGATCACCTGGAGGTAGCGGCTGCGGAAGTGAGCGGCCAATTGCCAGGCGAGGTCGAGGAAGCGCGCGGTTCGCTCGCCGGCGACCCCGTCGACTTCCCAGATCGGGATGGCCTCGATCTCTGCCAAGACGACGTCGTGTCGATCCAGCAGGTCCTGCAGGCGCGACATCGTCATCCCGTCGGCCACCTGTCGCTCCCAATCGCCCAGATACAAGCCGATCCCGGCGATACCAGCGGCAGCGGCAGCGGCGATGCGGTCCTCGATGGGATGATGGCGGGCCAGCGTGAAATGGCTCATCACCAGATCGTCGACGCCGAGTTCCTGGGCGCTACGGTCGGATGACACGCGCTGAGTCTCGCACGTGCGCAAGGAGGCAACCATGGGGTCACGACTCGAGGGCAAGATAGCCGTCATCACCGGCGCGGCCAGCGGCATCGGTGAAGCCACGGCGATTCGTTTCGTCGAGGAGGGTGCCTGCGTCGTCGTATCCGACGTGCAGGTCGAGGCAGGGCAAGCCGTCGCCGATCGATTGGGCGATGCCGCGCGCTTCATCGCCACGGATGTCACCGACGAGGCACAGGTCGCGGCCGCCGTCGACTTGGCGATCGCGACATGGGGTCGGCTGGATTGCATGTTCAACAACGCCGGCGTTGTGGGCGCCGTCGGTCCGATAGCCGACACGAGCGGGGACGCATGGACACGCACGATTGCCGTGCTGCTGCATTCGGTGTTCTACGGCACCAAGCACGCCGCGCGAGTCATGATCCCGGTGCGGTCCGGGGTGATCCTGTCGACGACCAGCATTGCCGGGATCATCGGAGGACTCGGTCCGCACGGCTACACCGCCGCCAAGCACGCCGTGATCGGGCTGACGAAGTCTGCGGCAAGCGAGCTCAACCAGCACGGCATCAGGGTCAATACCATTGCTCCCGGAACCATCCCCACGGCTCTGACGGCCGCCTCGTTGATGGGCGACCCCACCAATCTGGCCGCAGTCGCCGAGCATGCCAAGAACACCAATGGATTGGGGATCGCCAGCGATCCGATGGACATCGCCAACGCCGCGTTGTACCTCGCCAGCGACGAGGCCCGGCTGGTCAGCGGCCATACGTTGGTCGTCGATGCGGGCCGCAGCGTCAACGGTGGGTCGGCTCGATTCGCCAGTGCGGCTCCGGCGATGCTGAGCGAAGCCGGTCGAACCGACTGACCCCTCCGACCGACCACCTTTTCGGCCGCTGTTCATTCCTGGTTAATATCCTTGGAAGTCAAAGTAAGTTCGAGGTTGCCCCAGAGAAAGGGAGCCGACATGGTCTATCGACCGTCCCGTGGAGATGCACCGCCCCGCTTCGGCGAGGGTGTGCGCCGGCAGCCACATGTTGGCGGCACGGTCAGCGCCGACGAGTATCGCGATCCGATGCGCTACGAGATGGAGCGCGAAACCGCACTTCGCAACTCGTGGATGATCGCCGGGCACACGTCGGAACTGCCCAATGAGAACGACTGGATCACCTACGAGGGGCACGGCGAGACGATCGTGATCACCCGGCAGAAAGACGGTGGTTTCGCCGCATTCCACAACGTGTGCCAGCACCGTGGGGCTCGACTGACGCGCAGCGACACGTCGGGGTGTCAGCGGAGGTTCACCTGCCCGTGGCACGGCTGGGTGTACGACACCACTGGCGACCTCGTCGGTGTGCCGGAGCGCGAAGACTTCGATCCGGCTCTGCTCGACGGGCTGCGATCGCCGAAGGTTGCGGTCGAGGAATGGGGTGGGTTCGTGTGGATGAACCTCGCCGGTCCCGACCACGCGCCGCCGCTGCAGGAGTGGATCGGTCGCGACATCATCGAGGATCTCGGCAAGTTCCGGACGCAGGACATGGTGCTGCACGAGAAGTGGATCGCCGAGGTTCCCACCAACTACAAGGCCATCGTCGATGGGTTCAACGAGGTGTACCACGCCACCGAGTTGCACCATGTGCCAGGGGAATTCACCAAGTCGGCGCGCGACACCGAGTTCGTGTTGACGGGTCCGAACTCGATGATGTTCGTGCCGCGCCATCAGCATCGCGATGCACTTGCCGAAACCGCCGATCATCAGCAGTACTCG
>JANOJI010000181.1:0-2426 GCA_031408175.1 Ilumatobacteraceae bacterium | reverse complement strand
TGGACGAAGTTGATGGACGTGCCCGAGTTGACCGACGAGTTGCTCGACACCATCTGTGCACAAAGCGACGCTCAGGTCGACCTGCAAACTCCAGGGTTGTCGATTCGCGAGTTGGAGGCGCTGCGCGACGACTGCCTCGTCGAAGTGATGCATGGCTTGCGCAATCGAGGGTTTGCCGCCGGCAAGACGTTGTCCGACTTCGAGAAGCACCTCTTCGACCTCAGCAGTCGCACCGAACCGACAATCGACCTCACGGTTCCGATCCGCATCTACGAACGCGTCGTGCCCACGGATTGGGTGGACTACAACGGCCACACCAACGACAGCCGGTACATGCAACTCTCCAGCGAGGGGGGCGATCGCTTTCTGCGCCTCATCGGGCTCGACCAGCCATACCTCGAGTCGGGCCGCAGCTACTTCACTGTCGAAAGCCACATCAACTACATCGCTCAATCCCGAGCAGGCGACCACCTCTACGTCACGGTGCAACTGCTGTCGCACGACGCCAAGCGCCTGCACATCTTCACGGCGATGAACCGCGCCGACGACGACTCGCCAGTGGCAACCGCGGAGCAGATGCTGTTGCACGTTGATGCCCATGTGGGCAAGGCGTCGCCTGCAGCCGATGAGATTCAGAGGGTCCTGGCCGACATCGCGGTCCACCACGACACGCTGGAACGCCCCGCGAACGCCGGCCGCTCAATCGGCCAACCCAAGCCCTGACCGAGTGTTTCCGGCCCGTCTTGAGCCGAACGAGTGTTACACGCCCGCCCGGGTGGGCCGCAGACACTCGATCGCAACTCAAGCGTCAGCGCGTTCGTTGCAGTGGAGTGGAATCGAAGCCGGGGCCAAGCAATCTGGTGGCCTCGGCGAGCCAGACTCGCTCGACCCGCGCCAGGGTGACTCCCTTGGCTCTCATAGCAAGCAGCGGGGCCATTCCGTCGAGCAACGATGCCAGCACGAACATGGTTTCATCTGCGTCGCCGGCAACGAACTCGCCCTGCTGCTGACCATCGCGTATCACGTTGCGCAGCATCGCCCGCCAGCGCTGATCCATGCGGTTGCGCTCGGCGGCCGCCGACGGGTCGCGCAACGCCAGCACGCACAACTCCATCCACAGGCGCCAGTCGTAGTGACGCAGCATTGCCTCGATCAGGATGCGCAACCGCAGCGATGCCGTCGCGGCGCGTTCGATGCGGACCGTGTAGCGATCGTGGAACTCCAACTCCCGGAGCGCAAGCGCTTCGGCCAGCAGGCCCTGCTTGCCGTCGAACCAATACAGGATTGCAGCCGGGCTGGTGCCGGCGGCCTTGGCGATATCGACCACTCGTGCGTTGGCGTATCCGCGTTCCGACAGCACCGATGCTGCGGCTGTCAGGATCTGCGCTTTGCGGACATGGTCGAGTCGGGGTCTGGGCATGCTGAATCCTGAGTGTATATTCAGCTTATGGGATTGGAGAGCGCACGAATCGACCACGAAGGTCGAATGCTGTATGCGCCGGCTCGTTGGCGGCCCGGCGATGTCGTGGCCGCGCCACTCGATTTCTACCGAGGAGAGGTGCTCCCTGCATGGGTCGACTACAACCGGCACATGACCGAAGCGGCCTACTTGACCGCCTTCGGCTGGGCCAGCGATGCACTGTTCACCTACATCGGCGACGACGACGCTTACCGCGCCGCCGGTCACAGCTTCTACACGATCGAGACGCACATCGCCTATCTACGCGAGGCCGCCGAGGGCGCTCCACTGCGGATCACCACACGCGTGCTCGGCCTCGATCGCAAGCGATTGCACATCTACCACGAGATGTTTCGCGACGATGATTCGAAGCTGCTGGCGACGACAGAACAGATGCTGGTGCACGTCGACATGAATGCCGGCAGGTCCGTCGCGATCCTGCCCGACGTACGTGACGCGCTCGACGCGACACTCGCCGTCCATTCCACCCTTCCCCCGGCGGCTCGTGCCGGACATTTCTCCTTACCGAACACGGAGTAGAGCGTTGGATTTCGCACTTTCAGACGAGCACCAGATGATCGTCGACACCGTCCGCTCGTTCACCGAACGCGAGTTGTTCCCCCACGAAGAGCTGGTCGAGAAGCTGGGCGAGGTGCCGCCGGAACTGGTGCAGCAGATCAAGCGGCGGTCGATCGACGCCGGACTGTACGCCGCGAACATGCCGGCAGAACTCGGGGGCGGCGGCCTCGACAGTTTTGGAGTCACGTTGGTCGATCGCGAATTCGGCGCAGCCTCGTACGCTCTGCACTACATCGTCGCCAGACCCTCGAACATCCTGCGGGCATGCACCGGTGATCAGATCGACGAGTACCTCATCCCGACGATCACCGGCGAGCGCGTCGATTGCCTGGCGATGAGCGAACCCGATGCGGGCAGCGACGTTCGCGGCATGAAGTGCACTGCCGTG
>JANOJI010000165.1:0-7066 GCA_031408175.1 Ilumatobacteraceae bacterium | reverse complement strand
ATCGACTCGGTCAGCGTCACGTCGCCAAGCGTGCAAGGCGGCACGACGGTCGGCGGAACCGTGACGCTCACCGGGGTGGCACCTCCGGGTGGCGCCGTTGTCGCCCTGTCGAGCAGCAACACGGCCGCAATCACCGTGCCGGCGACGATGACTGTCCCCGCTGGGGTCAACAGCTACGTGTTCTTCGTGTCGACCGTGCAGGTCACCTCGACCACCTCGTCGGTGATCTCGGCGACGTACAACGGCGTGACCCGTTCGGTCACGCTCACGCTCACGCCTCCACCACCACAACCAACCGCCTTCTTGGATTCGGTGTTCCTCGATCCGGCGATCGTGCAGACGGGCACCACCAGCACGTCGGCCACGCTGCACTTCACCGCGCTGACGCCGACAGGCGGTGCCTTCGTCACATTGGCGAGCAGCAACACAGCGCTCGCCACAGTTCCGGCCAACGTCACGATTCCGGGATTCAGTTCGACCGGAGCCTTCTCGGTAGCGATCAATCCATCGGCGTCTGGCTCTGTCACGATCTCGGCGACGTACAACGGCGTGACCCGAAGCGCAGTGTTGACCATCTCGGCGCAGACCCTGTTCAGGATCATCACCGAGTCGCCGCTGCCGAACGCCCGCGTCGGTGAGAACTACGCAGGATTCATCGAGGCCTGCTGCGGGCAGGGTTCCCCCTACACATGGTCGTTGATCAGTGGCACGGTGCCCGACGGTTTGCGGTTCGCTGGCAACGATCTTGGGTTGACACGCACAACCGCTGTCACGGGTGTGGCAACACGCGTCCAGACCTCGACGTTTACCGTGCGCGCCCGTGACGGCGCCGGCAACACAGCCACCAAGACATTCACGCTGACCGTCGATCCGGCAAGTCAGTTGATCATCAACAACGGGACCGACGTGTTGACGAGCGGTCGGGTCGGTGTCTCCTACAACAATGGCCTGTTCCCGCTCGGCGGAGTAGCACCGTACAGCTGGTCACACATCGGCGGCACATTGCCGCCCGGGTTGTCCGTGCAAGCCTCACCCGGGCGCGTCCTGGGTACGCCGACGACCGCCGGGACCTTCACCTTCACCGTCAACGTCAACGACAGCAGCGGTCAATCTGCGACGGGTCAGTTCACCATCACCATCGCTCCCTGACGCCCGGCATCGAGCGATGCGCTGGAGCCCAAGAGGAGAATGGAACTCCTGACCTTCGCATTACGAGTCGGTTTCGAGCCGTCCACGTAGTGTTGAACAGTGCCATCTAGCAGGAATTGTGCTGGTGTTCCGTCGGCTGCGTGTTGGCTCGTAGGAGGTCGAGATCGCTGCCAGGTATCGCGTGTCGCAGGGAGAAGTATGCGCGTGAGAGTGGGATTATCGAACGCGTGAGAGCGGGAATTAGCTAGCCTAATCCGGATGGCGTACCTGACGCGGTCGATCGAACCGAGGCTGCGGGCATTGTTGGACGAAGTTCCGGCGGTGCTTCTCACCGGCCCTCGCGCGAGCGGGAAGACGACGACAGCACGCCGGTTCGCGCGTTCAGTTGTGCAGCTCGACGTTCCGTCGGTCGGCGGCATTTTTCGTCAAGCACCCGACGTGGCCCTACGAGATCTCGCCGAGCCGGTGCTTGTGGATGAATGGCAAGCAGCACCCGAGGTCATCGGGGCGATCAAGCGAGCCGTCGATCAGGACGCTCGTCCGGGGCGGTTCATACTCACTGGGTCAGCATCAGTTGATCTCGCCGGGTCAACGTGGCCCGGCACGGGGCGCATCATCCGTCTGGCTATGAACGGACTCACCGAACGCGAAATCGACCGACACACCGAAATGCCGTCGTTCGTCGATGCACTGATCGACGAACGACAGCCGCTGCTCGCCATATCGACGACGCTCGACGTCACTGACTACGTCGATCTGTCGCTGCGCGGCGGCTTTCCCGAGCCCGCGCTCCGACTCAGCCAAGCAACCAGGATGGACTGGTTCGAGTCATACCTCGAGGAGTGCTTCGCCCGCGACATCCCGGCAATGCGGCCGATCCGCGACCCGGCGCGTCTGCGCCGACTATTCACTGCTATGGCCGCGAACACAGCGGGAGTTGTCGATGATAAGACGCTCCACGATGCTGCACAGCTCGATCGAAAGACAGCGCTCGTCTACGAATCACTGTTCGAGGCCGTCGGAATCACCGACCACGTGCCCTCGTTCACTACCAACCGGTTGAAACGACTCACCGAGCGACCAAAGCGTTACGTCACGGATCTCGGCCTCGTCGCCGCGGTGCTTTCGCTCGACCGAGGAACAGTGGTCAGGGACACCAACTTGCTGGGTCGCATCATTGAAACGTTCGTCTATACCCAGCTTCGAGCCGAAACAGCGCAAGCGCTCACACAACGCGGACGACTCCACCATCTCAGGACCGAAGCCGGACGCCAAGAGATCGATGTCATCATCGACCTTGGTCCACGCGGGGTGATCGCGATCGAAGTAAAGGCTGCCGGCGCGCCAGACCATCACGACGCGCGTCACCTTCGCTGGCTCAAGTCCGAACTCGGCGATCAAGTCATCGCCGCGGTGATCCTTCATACCGGAGGGCGTGGCTACGTGCTCGGCGATGACGTTCTCGCCTTGCCGATCGCAACCCTCTGGAACACCTAGCCAACGAAGATCGGGCGGGCGAACCAGTTCGAATAGGGCCAAGAAGCCAACCCGGCGAGGGCGCAAACGTTCTCGACTGCCCGGTACTGAGAGACCAGAGTCCGATTTGAGCGGTCGGTTTGAGCTCCCGCAGTCGCAACTGAACATGATTCCTGTTCGCGCGACGCGAGCGTGGCCCATAGTTCAACGGCGCGGCAGCTGCACGATCAACTCTCAGACGCCAGGCACCGGCGTTCGCGCATCGATCTCTTCACGGCCCGAAACGACACCGAAATCTTGGGTGGATCTCTTGCCGGCGCCAACCTCGGATCCAAAAACACTCATCTAGCTGGTATTTCTTGGAGCCCAAGGTGGGAATCGAACCCACGACCTACGCATTACGAGTGCGTTGCTCTACCGACTGAGCTACCTGGGCGCGGCGTGCATCGTAGCGGGGGGCAGCGAGCGATGACATGCCATATCCACACTGTTCGGAAGCGCGAGAACGGCGACAAACTACGCCCGTGTGACTTGCTCAACCTTGAGGAGATCTTGCCGATCATCTCCTCGTGAAGTGGTGGCGGGTCGGATTGATAGTGGGCGTCGGCATTGGCCTTGCCGTCTACGGCTGGCAGGTCCGAAGCGTCTGGGTCCCGGGTAATCGTTGGATGATCGGCCCACCGGTGATTGCTTCGCTGGCCGCGATCTTTGGGTCGCGCTGGCGTCAGCACGGCGACCGGGTTGCCTGGATCGCCATCGCCGGCTCCTGCGCGATGACAGCCGCGTCATACGCGCTGATGTTGTGGCAGTCCTCGTTTGGTTTGGACAATGTGGCCGAACTGTCCAGCGTGATGCGGGCACCCGATCGAACCCTCGTCGCGCTCGCGCTGCTGGCGATGATCGCCGACCGCTCCCCGATCCGCGACCGATACCTGGCGGTCGAGGCGAGCATCGTCGCACTGGCGACTGCTTTGGTGATGTGGGTCGCCGTCGTCGAGCCGGCACTCACCAGATCACCACTCGACTCGTCCGGCCGTTTGCTCTCACTCAGCCTTCCTGCCTCTGACCTGGTCCTCGTGGCCCTCGGAGCGCGGTTGTCGCTCGGCTACCGGGCCCGCAGTCGCTCGTTCCTTGCGTTGCAACTGGCCCTCGTCAGCCGGTTCGTGGCGAACATGATGAACTACTGGGGAGAGGTCGGCAACGGCCGAGTACCGACCGCCGTCACCAACGCCATCACCGCACTGTCATTTGGCTTCCTTGTGTGGGCCGCCCTCGACAGGCACCACAACGAGCCGGCTCACGTTGCCCACCACGCCGTACGCCTGAGCCGGGTTCGTCTGTTGTCGATCGTGCTGTCGGCGGTTGCTCCCCAGATCGTGCTGATCGCGGTGCTGATGAACGACTCGGCCAAGCGATCCACAGTGCTGTTCGCCGCGGGCATTGCCACCGTTGTGTCGCTGCTCGCGCTGACCCGATTGTGGGGACTAGCCGTCAGCGTCCGCAACCTGACCGAGCGTCGCGGCAACGATCGCCTGGCATCCCTGGTCGAGCGATCCTCAGATGTCGTCGTGCTGGTCGACATCGATGGCCGAATCTCGTACACCAGTCCGGCGCTGCAGACCGTGCTTGGATACGGAGCTGATGAGTGGGTTGGCATGCAGATCGAAGCCCTCGACATCCGAGCCAACAGCGAGCTGTGGACCGACGTTAAGCGCTTGCCACAGGAGAGCTCGCTGACGGTAGAAGTGTCCGCACTGCACGCCGATGGTGAGCATCGCACGATGGAACTGTCGGCGGTCAACTTGATGGCGAACATCGCAGTCGCCGGCATCGTGTTGACCCTGCGAGACGTCACTGCCAACCGCACCTTGGAACGACAGCTCAGCTACCGTGCCGATCACGACTCGTTGACCGGTCTCGCCAACCGCGCCCATTTCCTCACGAGGGTGGCCGACGAATTGCAACGTGGTCACCTTCCCACGGTGATGTTCCTCGATCTGGACGATTTCAAGGCGATCAACGATGGCCTTGGGCATTCCGCCGGCGACGTCTTGCTGCGCACCGTCGCCGATCGTCTGAAGGTTCGCTTCGCCCATGCATCGAATCTGGTTGCCCGCCTCGGTGGCGACGAGTTCGGGATCCTGCTGCTCGACTCATCGACCGCTGAGGCAAGTGTGTTGGCGCAACAGGCGATTGCCGACCTCAAGGACTCGATGCCGGTCAACGACTTCCAGTCCGTGTCGGTCAGCGGATGCATCGGCATCGCCGTGGCCGAGCCGAAGAACAGTGCTTCCGATCTCATGCGACACGCCGATCTGGCGATGTACCGCGCCAAGCAGCTGGGCAAGGGTCAGGTCGAAGGGTTCGACGCCGATCTCGGTCGTCAGACCGAACGCCGCAACGAGTACAAGCGCGACCTCATGGCTGCGCTCGGCCGCGACCAGCTCTACCTCGTCTATCAGCCGATCGTGCGGTTGTCGGATGGCCGGACGGTTGGCGCCGAGGCGTTGATGCGTTGGGACCACCACATCTACGGAAACGTTCCCCCGAACGACTTCATCCCGCTCGCCGAGCAGACCGGTGTGATCATCCCGATCGGTGCCTGGGCAATCGAGCAGGCATGTATGTCGGCAGTCGGTTGGGCCGACGAGTCGATGTTCGTCACAGTCAACGTGTCGGGAGTGCAACTGCGAGAGTCAACCTTCGTCGAAGGTGTGCTTCGCAGCCTGCGTCTGAGCGGCTTGGCGGCGGATCGCCTCGTGCTGGAGATCACCGAATCGACGCTCATCGACGACAGCGACGTCGCCACCGAGCAGCTCAGGGAGCTGCGCGCTTGTGGTATTCGCACGGCGTTGGACGATTTCGGAACGGGCTACAGCTCGCTCGCATATGTGCAACGCCTCCCGCTCGACATCATCAAGATCGACCGGGAGTTCGTGCAGTCGGTCGACGAGCTTCGCAGTCAAGCCTTGGCCAACACGATCGTCAACATGGCTCGCAACCTCGGCCTGAGGACGGTTGCCGAGGGCATCGAGACCGAGAGCCAAGCGCTCGAGCTGGCCAGGCTGGGGTGCGAGTTCGCGCAGGGCTACCTGTTCTTCAAGCCACTGTCGGCTGTGGCGATGACGGCGCTCGCCGAGTTCGAGTTCCAGCCGTTGGCCGAGGTCGGCGTCGGCGTCGGCGTCGCAGTCGTCGTCGAGGTCGATGCCGACGAAGCAGTCGACGTCGCGGAATCGGAAGCGGAGCCGGCGCTCGTTACCGCGTCCATGCAGCCACCGATGCCCATGCCGCTACCACCTCCGACCGGTCAGCAGCATGTTGTCGATGCACACCCGGTGTCAGAACCCACCGGCGAGATCACGCATCTGTTGCGTCCACTGCTGTCGAACTGAGCGCCGATCTAGAGCGACGGCAGGTCGAGCAGCAAGGCTTGTAACAACAGCGTCTCGTTGGGGTTGCGTTCCATTGACTCGAGCGCCGTGTGAATTCGTGTGACTGCGGTGACGGCCGCGTCGGGGCGTGGTAGCCCGCCACCGACCAACGCGTCGCGATAGCTGGCTGCCAGCACGCCGAGCCCGCTGCGCAGTTCGTCGACGCGATGACGGCGAAGTTCGCGCTTGTGGTGGTCTTCCATCTGCTTGCGGCCGCTCCCTCGTTCGCCCGTGGCCGCGACCCGAGATTCGAGTGCGGCGAGTTGATCGGCCTGGCGCGCAGCGAGGGGTGCAGCCGCAGCATCGATGAGGCCGAGCAGTTCGCCGCACAACTTCACGACGGTCGTTCCGGTTCCATCGAGGCGTGTCGCGAGTTCGGCGAACGCGTCGCGGCGACTCATCAAGCCCGTATCGGTCGCCAGCACTCGCGCCCGGGTGAGGTTGCCCTCAGCAGCCTGTGCCGCCACTTCGGCGGTCTCGGGATCGATGCCCGACCCGACCAGGCGCGCCGCGACTGCTTCGTTCGACAGCGCGGCAAACACGATTCGCACGCATCTGGAAGCGATCGTCACCAACTCGGGAGTGACCTGATCGGCAAGGACGATGAAGATCGTGCTGGCCGGTGGTTCCTCGAGGGTCTTCAGAAGTCGCGCCGCTGCCGAGGCGTCGAGCAGGTGAAAGTCGTGGAGGATCATCACCTTGCGGCTGCCCTCCACCGGAGCGAGCGATGCATTGCGAATGATGTCGGCGACCTGCTCGGCCGAGATGCGCGCGCCCAAGCGCTCGACTTCGCGCACGTCAGGGTGTTCTCCGGCCAGGGACAGCCTGGCGTCTCGATGTGAAGGATCGTCGGATCCGGCCATCAACAGTGCCGCGAACGACCGACTTGCCTCGTCCTTGGTGGATCCTGGAGGCCCGACGAAGAGGTAGGCGTGGACCGGATCCTTGGCCGCATGCGACAGCCTGCCGATGGCCTGGGTCTGGCCGACGACGTCACTCCACACCGATGC
>JANOJI010000462.1:0-4317 GCA_031408175.1 Ilumatobacteraceae bacterium | reverse complement strand
CCCTTCTCTGCTGCCAGCAGGATCGTCTCACGGCGACTGCACGCCACCCACAATGGAGGGTGTGGCTTCTGCATCGGCTTGGGGATGACATTGCGCGGCGGCATCTGCACGTACTTGCCGTCGACCCCGGTGAACGGCGTCTCGGCCATGCATCGGACGGCAACTTCGAGCCCCTCCAACCACTGCTCGCGCTTCTCGAGCGGATTGACGCCGAAGCCGGCGAGTTCGGCCTCGCTCGATGACTCGCCGCTCCCGAACTCGACGCGACCGCCGCTGACGAGATCGAGCATGCTGACTCGCTCGGCGGTGCGCGCCGGATGATTGAACTTCGGTGCGGTCAGGATGATGCCGTGGCCGAGACGCATGTTCGTGGTGCGCTGACTGCAGGCCGCCAGGAACACCTCGGGCGCCGACGAATGGCTGTACTCCTCCAGGAAGTGGTGTTCGACCTCCCAGACGTATTGGATGCCCAGCGAGTCGGCGAGCTCGACTTGGTCGAGCGCATCTTGGATCAACTGATGTTCGGTGCCGTCGTCCCACGGTCGACCGATCTGATGCTCGTAGAAGATGCCGAACTTCATCAGCGAGCCGCGGCGGCCACCGCGTCGACCAGCTGATCGATGTGCTCGTCGCGGATCACCAGCGGCGGGCAGAACACCAACCCGTCGGCGAGCGCGCGGACGATGACACCACCGGTGTTGAGCATGTGATCGCGCATGGCCTTGGCGTCCTGGTCGGGACGCACGGCGAGGGCCCACATGCCGCCGATGCCACGGACGGATTCCACGACGCCATCTGCTGCGAGGGCCTGGAGCCCGCCGCCCAATCGGTCGCCGATGTGCTTGGCGCGCTCGACCAGACCCTCGCGGCGCATGATCTCCAGGTTCTTCAACCCGGCCGCACATGCTGTCGGATGCCCGGAGTAGGTGAAGCCGTGCATCAGGAAGAAGTCGGGGTCGGACTCCAGTGCTGCGGTGGGGGCGATGCCCACGAATACGCCGCCAAGTGGGATGTAGCCCGAGGTGATCCCTTTGGCGAAGGTCGCAAAGTCGGGTGACACGCCGTAGTGGTGGGCTGCGAACCAGCTGCCGGTGCGGCCGTACCCGGTGATGACCTCGTCGAAGATGAGGTAGGCGCCGTGCTGGTCGCACAACTTGCGCAGCGATTGCAGATAGCCGTCGGGCGGCGGGAAGACGCCGCCGGCACCCTGCACCGGTTCGGTGATGATGGCCGCGACCTCGTTGCTGCGCTGGCTCATCAGGGTGGCCACGGCCTCGATGTCTTCGGCGGGAACCGTTGCCACTTCGTCGACGTACGGACCGAAGTTCTCCTTGTAGGGGGCGATGCCTTGTACGCTGGTGCCGCCGTAGGCGACGCCGTGGTAGCCGCGGGTGCGGCTGATGATGAGCTTGCGCTGCGGCTGGCCCGCCTGTACGTGGGCCATGCGGGCCAGCTTCATCGCTGTATCGATGGACTCTGAGCCCGACGAGGTGAAGAACACCCGGGCGTTGGGTGTCGGTGCGATTTGCCGCAGCTCCTCGGCCAACGCCTCGGCGGGCTCGTTGGTGAACGGGTCGAAGGTCGAGTATGCGCCGAGCTTGCGCACCTGGGCGGCGATGACATCGGCCATCTCGCCGCGACCATGGCCGATCGCGTTGTACCACAGGCTGGCCATGCCGTCGACCAGCTCGCGGCCGCTCTCGTCCCACACCAATGCACCCTCCCCACGCTCGATGCGGATGAAGCTTTCTCGGCTGGGTGAGGCAAACGGGTGGATGAAGGCGCTGGGCATGTGACAACGGTACCCAACCCGTTCGCATCGTCAAGAGTTGCGCCTACACTCCGCAACACACGATTTTGGCGACACGATATGGCGACGAAGAGGTGTGGGTGCTCCCAACCGCGACAACAACGACGCAGCCGCAACCACCTGTACCCGTCACGCGACTTCTCGGGCGGCGCATTGCGGCCACCTCCACCCCCGCCAAGCTGTCGCTGCTTCGCGCTGCGTTGATCGTTCTCGCCGTGGTCTTCGCGGTAGGCGGTGCGTTCGGGGTCAATCGGCGAGCAAACGCGATCAACGACGTGCGAACAGCCTCGCGTCAGCTGCTGGCGCTGCAGGACATCCGAGTTCGCATCGTGCACGCCGACGCCATCGCCAGCTCGTCGTACCTGGTCGGTGGACAGGAGGACCCGACGCAGCGCACGGCATACCTCGACGAGATCGCCACGGCCGGCGACGGACTGGTCGCCGTCTCCGGTGCGGCCACCGACGCCGACCTCGAACAACTCAGCGGAGCCAGCCGGCTGCTCGGCGGCTACGTCGGTCTCGTAGAACAGGCCCGCGCCAACAATCGTCAGGGTTTCCCGGTTGGTGCCACATACCAGCGCCAGGCCAACGGAGTCGTCAGCAACGATGATCCCGACTCGCCCGACATCGTGTCGGCGCTGCGAGCGGTCGAGGCGTCGCAACGAGATCAGATCAATGCCAGCCTGGCGACCGCCCACCGCGCCGGCGCATGGCTGCACGGGTTCGGGTGGCTGCTGATGATTGCGCTGGTTCTGGGAAGTTGGTGGATGTCTCGCGCTTTCCGCCGGGTTGTCAACGTGCCCATCGCAATCGCGACTGTGGTGTTGCTGTTGCTCCTGGTGATCGGCGGCACGAGGCAGGCCGGCTCGGTCAGCGACACCGATGGTGCGGTCGGCACGCAGCTCGCTGGTGCCGACAATGCAGCGCAGGCGCGCGCCGCGGCGTTCGAGGCCCGATCGCAAGAGGCGCTGACGCTGATCAACCGGGGCAACGGTGCTGCCAACGAAACCAACTGGCAGATTGGAACCGACATCGTGCTGCAGGCTTTCGAACGCGGCCTGGGCAGTGATGTAAGCCTGTCGGATGGCGCCGCCGACGCGTACTCGCGCTACTCCGAGTTTCACGTCGAGATACGCGCGCTCGACGACAGGGGCGATTGGGACGCCGCAGTCGACGTCAGCCTGGGCAAGCAGCCGGCATCAGCGTCGGTCAATGCCGTGAGTGTCTTCGATGAGTTCGACCAGCTCGCCGGTGAGATCTCCACGAGCGAGGGTTCCGCTGCATCTGCACGTCTCACCGACGCAATTGAGCCGCTGACCTCGTTGCGCAACATCGTGTTTCTCGCCGGCCTCGCAGTTGCAGTGCTTGCCGCGCTCGGGTGTGGCCAGCGATTGAAGGAGTATCGATGAGCGGCTACCGGCATCGGATCGCTATGACCGCGATCGCCCTCGTCCTGGTAGCGGGTTGCTCGGGATCGGTCAGGCTTTCCGGGGCAGTCGAGGGCGAAGTGCCGCCATCGAGCGACCCCGTGACTCCGGTGTTCCCGACGTGCCCACCGGAGGAAGTGGCGTTCGAGGCCACCCGTTCCTACGAGCCATTGAGCCCGGTGCCGTCACCCGACGAGTTTCCGACCGGATCGACGATGGCCACGATCCGCGATCGCGGGCAACTGATCGTCGGTGTCTCGGGCGACACGCTGCTGTTCGGTGCACGCGACCCTTTGGAGAATCAGATCGAGGGCTTCGACATCGACATGTTGAAGGAAGTGGCTAAGGCGATCTTCGGTCCCCAAGGCGAGTCCAACATCACCTACAAGGTCATCACGTACGCCGACCGCTTGCCGAACCTCGAGGCAGGGCCCGACAAAGGAGGCGTCGACATCGTCGCCCACACGATGACGATCAACTGCAACCGATGGTTGCGCATCGCCTTCTCGTCGACCTACTTCGACGCCGGTCAGCGAGTCCTGGTGAAGAGAGAGTCCGGCTTCAACCGGGACGATGCCATCGAGGCGCTCAACGCCGCGTCGGCCATCGTGTGCGCGCCGGAGGGCAGCACCAACATCGACTATCTACGCGACCCCGACAATGG
Source organism: Ilumatobacteraceae bacterium (assembly GCA_031408175.1). Taxonomy (GTDB): domain Bacteria; phylum Actinomycetota; class Acidimicrobiia; order Acidimicrobiales; family Ilumatobacteraceae; genus JAENVT01. The sequence continues at coordinate 416 of JANOJI010000462.1, read as the reverse complement.
CTTCGACCAGCTGGTGGTGCTGGCCAAGCCTGATATCACCGACTGCCTCGTCGCCATGCAGCAGGGCGAGGCCGTTGCAACCACGGGCGACGACACCGTGCTCGCCGGCCTGGCCGCCCAGGACCCCAACACCGAGGTCGTCGGCGAGACCTTCACCGAGGAGCCATATGGCCTCGGGATGGCCAAGGAGAATGTTGACTTCGTGCGATTCGTCAACGGCGTGATCGAAGAGATGCGCAGCGACGGACGTTGGGGTGTCATCTACGAGAAGTGGCTGGTGGGAGTTCTCAGCGACACCGTCATCGATCCGCCACCGGCGATCTACGGCAGGGAGGTGCCGTAGTGGCCACCACCCCGACTGCGGAGCAGATGGCTGCATTGCTGGCCCAGTGGACCGACTGGCTCGGCGGTCGTAC
>JANOJI010000142.1:0-4098 GCA_031408175.1 Ilumatobacteraceae bacterium | reverse complement strand
TCATGTCAGCGATGTGATCGGGCATCGTCGCGAAGTCGTATCCAGCGCGCACTGTCAGGCTCGCGCATGCTGAAGTGGGTCGGAGCGTCACCGGAAAAGCTGTAGCGCCATCTCATTGGCCACCTTGATACCCGGGTCGGCGCCCGGCGAAACCTGTCTTGTGAGGTTTCGGTGGAGGATTTCGCGGGTATCAACGGGTGCACGAGGCGTGTTCGTCTCCGGGGTGCATGTGAGGAGGCACGTATTGCCAGCCGATATATGGACCTTTCCACCGACTGCGGAGTCGGCTCGTTTTCTTCTCGGCTATGACGTCGAGGCGACCGATGGGAATGTCGGCGAGATCGACGAGAACTCCTTGCAGGCGGATTCGTCGTTCATCGTCGTCGACACCGGATGGTGGATCTTCGAGAGGAAGCGGCTCATCCCGTCGGGGCTCATCAGCTCGATCAGCGGTCCAGAGCACACGATCTACCTGTCCTTGAGCAAACGCGAGGTGAACGCCGCGCCGACCTACAAACCGATTGAGCTTCGTGCGAATCCGGCCGATGCAACGACTACTACGGCACGTGAGGTGATGCCCGCCTGAGGAGTTGCCGCGCGTCGGGATTTCGCAGAGGCGCGGCCTCCTCCAGACTTTTGGTTGCACCTCGGCTACGGTCGTGGACGTGGCAGGCACCGAGGACGATCTGTTGTGGCGCGATCCCGCGCGTGTCGTCTCCGGGCTGCTGAACGTCATGTCGGCGAATCTCGGGGGTGATCTCGTCGTGTGGGCCAGCGTCGACAGCGCCACAGGACTCGTGACCATCATTGATCTGGCGGATCCGCTTGCCTCTGCGCAAGAGTTGTCGGACCTTTTGCGACGCACACGTGCGGTGGCTCCGAACGCGCTGAGTGCCCGGGTGTCCGAGTTCGACCAACCGCTGCTGGTTCCGCATGTCGACCTTGCTGACTATCCGGTCGACGCGCTCCCGGAGCCGTGGCCCGAATACCTCGTGGCTCACCCCATCCATGGGCTGATCGCTGTTCCGATACAGCTCGACGAGGCTGTGACCGGTGTGCTTCTCGCTGCCCGACGCACGACAGCCGAGCCGTACACCGCCGATGATCTCCGATTCGTGGAGACTGGAGCTTTCCGCCTGGCAGGCCAGCCGGCGAATGCATCGATCGCCGATGACCGTGCCGCGGCCAGTCAGGTCGTGGTGCGATGGCTCGCTGGGCAGCGTCGCCGTTTTCGACCACGAGAATTGCTCCTCGGCGCCGGGGTGCCAGCGTTGACGACGGCAGCGCTCTTGTCTCTCGAAGACTCGAACAAATACCGACCCGGCGTGCTGCTGTTGTTGGGAATCGTCGTGGCTGCCGTGGTCGCGGGCGCACGGGCCGCAGCATTGTCGGGAGCGTTGAGCGCACTGGCATTGTGGTGGGCCTTCACACCCGTGGAGCGGTCGTGGAGCATTGCGAGCCGAGGTGACGCGTTCGGGATTGCTTTGTTTCTTGCCGCGGGCGCCGGGGTGGTCCTGCTGGAGTATCGGCTGGAGCAGATTCGCGAGTCGGAACGTCTCGAGCGTCAGCTCAGCGAGACGCTGCTCGACCAGTCGCCGATCGCGATGGCCGTGTTCGACCACCAACTTCGATACCAGCGCGTGAACCAGCCGATGGCCAAGATGAACGGTTTAACCCCTGGCGAGCACGTCGGACGACGGCCGGGGGACCTCAGCCCGATGGCTGGCCAGTTGTACGAGCACTTGCTCCGGAGGGTCCGAGACAGCGGGCAGCCGATCACGGATCATGAGTTGACCATACGGATGCCGGAGATCGGGTTGGAGCGGCACTGGAAGGTGAACTACCAACCCTTGCGTGACGGCGGGTCCGAGGTCGTAGGCATCGGCGCGGCGGTGACCGATGTAACCCACGAGATCGTCTCGCGGCGACAGGCAGAACGGCTGTTGCAACTGTCGGAGTCGTTGACGACCGCCCTCGATGAGCAACAAATCGCCGAGTGCGTCTGCGCGTTCCTGGTCGACACCTTTCAAGGCCGAGCGACCGTCGCGCTGCGCGAAAGCGACCTTCTTGTCGTCGCGGCGCTTGCTGGGTTCGGTGAGGACGATGCTGCGCAACAGCTTGGATCACGGGTGATGCTGATCGAGGATGGCCCGATCACCGAGGCGGCTCGCACCAACACGCCCGTCGTGCTGCCCGGTCCGGCAGACATTGATCGACGGTATCCCACGCTGCGGGCATCGCGATCCGCCTCGCGCGACCAAGCCAGCCTGTCGATGCCGCTTCGAGCCGACCGCACGGGCCATGCCGTCGGCGTCATGCACATCGGTTGGGCCGCCCCGCGTCCGATTACTGAGGCGATGACCACCCTTGCCGGAACGGTTTCCTCGCTCGTCACCCTGGCTCTTGCACGGATTGTCGCCACGCACGACGCGCACGAGATCGAGTTCCGGCATGCGCTCGACGCGATGCTCGACGATGTAGTCGTCGCGCGGGCTGTCAGGGACGACAACGGGGAGATCGTCGACTTCGTCATCGAGTTCGTCAACAGTCATGATTCGAGCGGTGCCAGGCGCGGCAGCGACGGCCTGGTTGGTCACCTGGTCTGCGAGATCAATCCCGAATTACGCGCGTCGGGAATGTTCGATCGGTTCCGCGATGTCGTCGAGACAGGCACGCCGTACCAGGGACATCGCGTCCAGTACGCCGACCCTCCCAACACAGCAGTAGATGGGGGTGACGGGAGTCGGCAGCAGGTGTACTGGACGACACAGGTCGCCAAGTTCGGCGACGGCTACATCTCTGCATCGCGCGACGTCACCGAGATCGTCGTCGCAGAGGAAGCGACACGAGCTGCCGCAGTGCAGGCTGCCGCGGAGCGCACGGCGATCGGGTTGTTGCAGGCGGCTGCGCTGCCAACCATGCTTCCGCAGCTACCCGGTGTGCGCATCGCCGCGGTGTACGAGCCGGCCGATCCGCGCCAGCCCGTAGGGGGCGACTGGTACGACGTCTTCGCGCTCAACGACGACCGCGTCGCCCTGGTGATCGCCGATGTGGCTGGTCACGGGCACCGAGCAGCAGTCTTCATGGTGCAGGTGAGGAACATCTTCAGGGCGATCGCCACCGAACACACCGAGCCCGACGACGTGTTGATTCGCGCCAACAACGTGACCGCGAGGCTGAACGAACAAGACGGACCATTCGTCACCTGTTGTTACGCGGTGCTCGACATCACTGAGCGCACGCTGCGCTGGGCTCAGGCCGGCCATTTCTCGCCGATGATCGTGCTGGCCAACGGAACCTCGACCTACCTCGACGAACGTCCGGGCGCACCGCTGGCACTGTTCGAGGGGCAACGCTACGTTTCGTCGTCAGTTGAAGTGCGCCCGGGTGATCGGGTGCTGATGTTCACCGATGGGCTCGTCGAGCGTCGACGCGAACATCTCGACATCGGGCTCGCCCGGCTCGCGGAACTCGCTGCATCTCATGCCCAACTGCCGCCGGACGACTTCGTCAAGACCCTTGCAGCCTCTGTGACCCAGCGATTCGACGACCTGGCGTTGGTGTGCGTCGACTTCGTGGGCTAGTCATCCGTTGGGCCGGGCCATCGCAAGCAGCGATTCGACGATGGTTGCAGACGTATCTCCACGGTCCTGCTCCATCAATTCCGCCAATGACACGCCCTGCTCCTCGGCTTGGCGTACCAGTTTGCTGGCGGCGTCGTAGCCGATTCGCGGCGCAAGTGCCGTCACGATCGCCGGCGATCGTTCAGCGTTGCGCCTCATGCGGTCCTGGTCGACCTCGACGCCGCGGATGCATCGAGTATCGAGCAGGGTTACTGCGTTGGCCAACAGATGAATCGACGACAGCAGGCTGCGCGCGGTGACCGGCATGGCCGTGTTGAGCTGCAGCGTCGACATGGTCGCCGCGAAGGTGATCGTCGCATCGTTCCCGACGACTTGGGCGGCGACCTGTTGGACCATCTCGGGAATCACCGGATTCACTTTGCCGGGCATGATCGAGCTTCCTGCCTGCAACGCTGGGAGTGTGATCTCCGCCAGACCGCCGTTGGGGCCCGACCCGAGCAGTCGAAGGTCGCCG
>JANOJI010000138.1:0-15683 GCA_031408175.1 Ilumatobacteraceae bacterium | reverse complement strand
GCGTGCCTCGCTGAACCAGAGGGAGCGTTGGGGGCTCGTCCAGCGAAACGTCGCCAAGCTCGCCTCCGCCCCGTCACAGCCGCAGCGCGAGCAGCACCCACCTGACGTCGCCGATGTCCTGGCGCTCCTCGCCGCTGCGCGAGAGATCGACACCATGTTTGGCCTTTACGTCCGTGTCATGGTCGCGACGGGGGCGAGGCGAGCCGAGGTGTGCGGGCTGCGTTGGTCTGATGTCGACCCGGCGTCCGGCACGCTGACGGTGCAGCGGAGCTACACGCTGGTGCCCGGCGTGCGTGGCGACCGACCGACCAAGACTCGGTCCGCCCGCACCGTTGCGCTCGACCCCGTCACGCTCAACGAGTTGGAGAGCGCGTGGGTGGCGACGCGTGCGCTCGCCCAGCAGTGTGGGATGAACGTCGAGCTGAGACGGACCGGCTACATCTTTGCCGCGGACCCGACCGGCAAGTCGGCGTGGCGCCCCGACACGGCGAACGCCCGTTGGGTTCGAGCTCGCAATGCTGCGGGCCTCCCGTCGGTTCGACTGCACGACTTGCGCCACTTCCAAGCGACGCAGTTGTTGGACGCCGGGGTGCCGGTGCCGACTGTCGCTGCGCGACTCGGCCACACCGATGGCATGACGACGATGAAGATCTACGCGCACCGCACGCGCCGCGCCGACGAGCTCGCCGCCGGAGTCGTTGGCAAGCTCCTCGATGACACTGAATAGCCGGTCCGCACGACGGTCCCAACGGTGGTGCCCTGTGATGCCCAGTCTTGCTCCGTCGTCCCAAGGATGTGGCACGGCGGCCGACTCAAGTAGTTGCCGGTGCAGTTGTCAGGTCAATCGATCGCACGGCCAATGGGCTGATGTCTGGGTGCTTCGCGATCCGTGCGAGGGTCGAGCGTTCTTTCGTGGTCAATGACGCGCTGGTTCGATCCGCCGGGCCGAGCAGCCGAGCGAGGGCGTCGACGTCGCGTACGTGTTTGGCGCGTTCTGCGGGCGACATTGAGATGATCTCCGTGACTGCTGTGACCTTGCCTAACAATGCACCGATCAATGTTGGTCTACGCACGATTCCGGCGGTGTTGTCGTCGAGCTCCACTCGCACGAGTGAGGCACGTCCGAAGGCTTGTGAGGTGCCGGGTGCCTCGATCGTGCGTCCGCTGCCCAGTGAGAGAGCCGCCCTGGCGCCCATGTGGTCGGGGGCGAGAACGTCGATGGTTGCCTGGCCACGCCGGTAGCGATGGGCGATACCTTCCGGGCTCGGCAGGTCCTGTTCGAACCCGGCGCGGGTCAGGACGTCGTGAGTGTGCTCGAGGGCAGCGGGTTCGATGCGAAGGTCGACGACGAGGTCGATGTCGTTGGTGGGGCGAACGTCGGTCGACTCACGTTCGACCTCGTAGAGGAACACCATCTGGCCGCCGATCAGCAGCCAGTGGTGCCCAAGGTGAGGGGCGATCTCGATCAGGGCGCGCCAGGATTCGGCCTGGCCGCCTGCCAGCGGTGGCAGACGAATAACGGCAGGGTCATCCATTGCCACCGACCAGGTGTTCGCCGGCGATCCAGTGCCGCGGATCACCTGACTCGAGAAGGTCGAGCGCTACAGCGCCTCGGGGAGCGAGCGCACCATCCGGGATGTGGTGCCAGGCTTCGTCGTCGACCACGCGAAGAGCAACGCGGCCGGCCGGACTGGGGACGAACGCGACTCGGTCGTCGAGGCCGCGGAACGACCGGGCGGGCAGGTACAGGTCGACGCTGTCATCGAGCGCCAACTGCTCGCCGTACTCGCTGGCAGCGCGTACGCCCCCGATCAAGGCGCCGATCATTTCGGGCAGCGCGTCGGCGTCTGCTCGGCTCATCTCGCATCGGATGACGTTGGCCCGCCGCTGGTATCTACCGGGACGTCGGAGATCGATCGGGCCGGCGAGGATCTCCTGCCACGCACGCTGTGGACCGAGTGGACGCCCGCGGACACCGGGCGAGTGTCGCCGAGCTGCGACGGCGTCCTTCGGCACTGTCCATACGTTGGCGAACCGTTGGCCTGGAAGCTGGCCACCGACCACGAGCTGACGGACGCGCTCCACTGACACTCCCAGCAGGTCGGCTGCGTCAGCCAGGGGCAGTAACTCAGACATGACATCAATATATTGGAATTCTCCAAGATATACAACCGGTGATTTTGGCGCGTGCGGATGCCCGTTGAGGTGGTGTGTGTCACGAAACTGCGTTTCGGTAGGCATGTTGCAGTGTGAGGGCTATTTTCGATTTTCGAGCTCGCAGATTGACCGAGGCACTTTGCTGCGCCTGGATGGTTCTCGGCTCTGTAAGGGGTGTGAGGTTCGTCGCCGTTCCCCGTTTGTGGACTTCGGTGCCCCGTACGTTGCCGACGACTTGTGACGAGATGCGTTCCCAGGAGGGGTGGCTTCTGTGAGTCCGATGCTCGAGCCCGCTGTTCCTGGCCCGCTGGATTTCCTTACCTTGGACGAGGCCGCGGCGGTGTTGCGTGTCGAGCGCAGCACGGCGTATCGCGAGGCGAACGCGTTCGAAGCCTCCGGCGGCAAGACCGGTATCCCGGTGGTTCGTTACGGGAAGCTGTTCCGGGTGCCGCGTTGCCGTCTCGAGCAACAACTCGGTGGCCCGATCACCTGGCCCCTGCCCACTGACGCCCCAGTCATCGTCGCCACTACGCGACTGCCGCCACCGCGAGAGCGCGCACCTCGCCCAGTCGCGTCGCGTTCCACCGCCCAACTCTCGCTCGCGATCGAGTCCTGAGGCACCACCCGTGATGACTACCCGACCCACCGCACCCGTGAATGACGGCGTGGCATCGTATGGACGTCCTCGAAGCGGTGACCGACCGACTCCGCCCGCAACCGGGCATGTCCGGTGAACGGTGGGCGCAACTGGTGGACAGGGCCGTCGATCGGGTGCTGGGTGAGTGCGTTGATCTCGACCCCGAACACGGCGACAACAGACTGCGGGCGTCGGATGGTCGTTCGTTGTGGATCGAACCGGTCGCCGCGCAGGTCACCAGTCGCCAGGTGATCGCCCAAGAAGAGCAAATCCTGGCGTGGGCGATCGACGCTCAACTCGACGAGCCTCGCCCTTCGCCCACTGTGCACCGTGACGGGCTCGACGTGTTTCAGGGCGACGCTGCCGCAGCCGTCGCCGGCCGTGACCGGCTGGTGGTGATCGTCGGTCCCGCATGTGCCGGCAAGACCACCATGCTTCGCGCCGCCGTAACCGACCTCGACAGATACGGTCGGGCGGTGTTCGGCTGCGCTCCCACGGCCAAGGCGGCCAGGGTGCTGGAACGCGAGACCGGCATGCCCGCCGACACCGTCGCCAAATTGCTCTACGAAGGGGCCCGACCCGACGGCCCCATGCCCGAGTGGAGCCTGGCGTGCGGCTCGACGATCGTGGTAGACGAAGCCAGGATGCTCTCCACCCCCGACCTGTACCGGCTCACCCAACTGGCCACCAGCCGGCAATGGCGGCTCGCGTTGATCGGAGATCACCGTCAGCTGCAAGCCGTCGGGCGTGGCGGGATGTTCGCCGAACTGTGCACCACCAGCCGGACGATCGAGCTGGAACGCATCCACCGCTTCATCAACGAGCGGGAAGCAGCCGCGTCACTCAAGTTGCGACACGGCGACCTACGCGCCCTCGACGCCTACGAGGCCCAGAATCGGATCATTCCCGGCACCATCGATGAACATTTCGACGCAATCGCCGACGAGTGGATCGAACGCCACGCAGCCGGTGGGACGGTGGCGATCACCACCACCACCAACGATCACGTCGACGCCGTCAACCACCTCATCCAACAACGTCGAATCGAACACGGCAACCTCGACCCGACACGCCTTGCGGTGATCGCCGACGGTGAAGCGGTTATTGGTGACATCGTTGCCACCCGCCGCAATCAACGCCAGCTGCACACCACCGCCGGTGATGTCGTCCGCAACCGCGAGCTGTGGACCGTGACCCAGATCAGCGACACCGGTGACCTGACCGTGACCCAGATCAACGGACACGGCACTGTCACCCTGCCCGCCGGCTACGTCCAAGAGCACGTTCGTCTCGGCTACGCGGCCACCGAACCCGGCAACCAGTCCGACACCCAAACCGGCAGCGTCACACTCGCTATCCCGGCCACGACGGGTCGCGGCCTGTACGTGGCGATGACCCGCGGGCAGCAAGAGAACTACGTCCGTGTCGTCACAGAAACCCACAGCATCACCGAAGCACGCGACATCCTCGAAACCATCATGACCTCCGACCGCGCTGACATCCCCGCCATCGCACAACGCCGACAGCTTGCCCAACAGGACCGGCAGCCGGTTCGCCTGCAACCGAGATGTGAGATCCCCGACTGGTTCAGTGACCTCCGCCTTGACGCCGCGGCTGACTACCGCGAGGCCCGACAAGCACTCGACGACTCACAAGCAACCCGCCAACGACTGGTAGACGCTCTCGCAGTCGCCGAGCAACGACTGGCAGAAGCGATGCGGGCGAGCGCTCCGTTCGACGACCAGTTCGAGACCGCGGGTGACACCTTGAAGCGAGCCGAGGAGTCCCAACGGATCGCCGAACGCAGCTTCGACGAGTCAGGGCTACGTGGCCGGCGCCAAGCCCGCACCGAACTCGCCTCTGCAAACGAGAACGTGGCCGTGGCGCAAGAGCAGTTGGTACAGGCGAAGGAGCACTCAAGGGGCCCCGACAACGTCCGAGCCGCCGCTCGCCACGATCTACAAGCCGCACGCCATGAACTATCGAGCCACGACATGTTCGAGCGGTGGCACTTCCTCCCCGAACATCTCGAAGCGATCGAGGAACGCATCGACGCCCTCGACACGTGGCGCGACTGGGCCAACGGCAAACCGACCGATCGCGAACGTTTGGTCGCCGCGCTCACATCGCTGCGTGAGCACGTATCACACGCAGCCGGCCGACGGCACTCAGTTGCTCGTCGACGCCACTCATCGCTGGGCCGCCAAGCAAGGCATCGAGCTTCAGCCAGCACGACAGCCGGCCATCGAGCCGATAGGTATCGAGCTCGACCTGTGACCCTGCCGGTCTCCGACGATCTTCACGAGATAACACCTGTCCAGGTTGTCACGCCTCATCGTTTGATCTCGATCTACCGGCGCGGATCGGTACTTATGCGCGCTCTTCTTCTTCGACGCCTGCGTCTCAGCGTTATGGCTGGGGGAGCCGCGGGTGGAGGTATGACGAGATTCGTTGTGCTGCGGGTGGGTCGAGGTTGGCCAGCACGGCGACGACGTGGCCGGAGTTCGGGTAGATCCTGAGGTCGCCGTTCATGCCTGGTGCGCCACCGCTGTGGCCTACTGGGCCGCTCCCCTCGACGTCTCGTTGGTCCTCGAACCCGTAGGCGTATCCGGCGCCAGGTCCCGAGTCCACCTTGGCGGTGAACAGCAGGTCGGTGCTGTCGGGGCTGAGCAAGCGGTGGTTCAACAGTGCCTCGGCAAAACGGGTGAGGTCCTCGACGGTGGAGTAGCCGCCACCGGCGGCGGTGCCGCGGTAGGGCAGGGTGTCGGTGTTCGGAATCCACTCGCCCTCGGGCGTCGGCCTGGTGTATCCGATCGAGCGGTCCGGGACTGCTTCGGTCTCGGGCAGCGAGCCGGTGGCGGTCATTCCTGTCGGCTGGTAGATGTGGTCGTCCACGTAGTCGTAGTAGGTCTGCCCGGTGACCGCTTCGATGGTCGCGCCGAGCAGCACGTAGCCGTAGTTGCTGTACTCCCACCTGGTGCCTGGGTCGAACTCGGGGCCGCGTGAGCCGTACAGCTCGACGTAGTCGTGGTGTGTGCGTAGCTCGTCGCGGTGGGCGTCGAAGGTGGGGCCGAAGATGTCTCCGGTGCCGCCGGTGTGGGTCAGCAGGTGGTGGACGGTGACGGTGGCGGCAACGTCCGCGTTGGGGTAGTCGGAGAGGTAGTCGCCGACAGGTGCGGTGAGCTCGATCTTGCCGGCCTCGACGAGCTGGAGGATGGCGACCGCGGTGATCATCTTGTTCATCGACCCGATGCGGAAGCGAGTCTGGGGCGTGTTCGGGATCGCGCGGTCGCGGTCGGCCAGCCCGACAGCTTCGCTGAACAGCACCTCGCCGTGTCTGGTGACCAGCACGGCGCCGCTGAGACGGTCCGCTGCGGCCTCCTCGCGCAGGAACGGTTCGACGTCGGCGAGGGTTGGCGGGGTGATGGATAACTCGGCGGCGAGCGCGGCGACCTCGCTGGCGGTGAGCGGCCCGTCGTACAGCCGGATCCGTGACACCGCTCCTCCGGAGTCCTCGTTCGGTGTGACGGTGTCGTCGCTGAACAGCCGAAGCGTGTCGTTGGCGTCGATCACGGCGATGTCGCCCGTGTCGTGGTAAGACAGCTGCCTCACCCCGTTGACATAGACGATGACGGTGTCGGTGGAGGCCCTAGTCAGCACGACGTGGGCGTACGAGCCTGCTTCGAGCACCGCGCCCAAGCCGGTGGCGATCGGCCAGAAATCCATCCGTCCGTCCAGGCTGTACAGGCCGCAATCTTGCGTGGCGTCGTTGAAGTCGACGATCTTCGCAAAGCCATCGAGTCGATCAAGGCGGAACACCAGCTCGATGGTGTACTCGCTGCCGATGACCTCGGATGCGGGGTGATCGCGAGGCCGCTGCCCCGATCGAACGTCAGCACGGGCCGCGTCTGACCGAGTACTGCCTCATCGATGAATCCGGTGGCGTTGGCACCGATCGCCGAGAGGTCCGTGGCGGCGCCGATCGAGTCGGTGAGCGAGTTCTCGAACCGATAGTCAGCCGTGATCCTGGCCTGGCGTGGCGCCTGGCTTTCGGGCGGCGCTGCGGTCTCGGGTGGCGGCTCGAGCCCAACTGGCGCCGGTTGCCCACCCGGACCTGGACACCCGTCCGGTTGAGCCGCCGACGTGGGCAGCGACGTGCTCGGTGCAGCGACGCTCGGGGACACGACAGTCGCCGCGGGTGTCGCAGACGGCGTCGATTCACTCTCGCCCTGGCCCGTCTCGGTGCAGGCCACGAGGACGCCAAGTGCGGCGAAGCAGCAACACCACCTGAGCTGCTTCACCCTGTCGATGCCGTGGATCGATCCTCCCCCGTTCGGTCTCATCAGTTCCTCCCTTGTCGTCGCGAGTCGAGCATCACGAGCGCATCACGCAGTTCGGGCGGCAAGCGGTCCAGCGAACAGCCGTCTCGCCCCGGGGCGGTTAGGTTCAGCCGATCTGGATGGAGGCCAGGAGCTCCTCGAGGGCGGCTCGGTTCTGCGGCGATATGGTCGGGACCTTGTTCGCGGTGATCACGAGTCGGGTGCCGTCCACGTCGAGGACCCAAATCTGGAAGTGAGGGTCGCGGAACCACGCAAAGTAGCCGGGAGCGTCCTCATTACTCATGCCGCTGAAATCATAGAGGGCGTACACCGGGCCAATGCCCACCTTCACCTTGCACCCGCCCAGGTCGTAGTCGGGGACGGTGAGTTCTAACGGCTTTCCGGCGTAGCCGTCGACGGTGACGTCGACCGCTGCGGTGGCGGCGAAGCCGGGCAGGTTCGCCCACGCCGCCACGAGGTCATCAACGGTCGGACCAACCGGCGGGTCGAGCAGCACCCATTGACACCCGTCGGCGTAGATGTTGGCTATGCCGTCGAAAACCACCCCGTGCCCCCCGGAGTTGTCGACGTAGGCCGCAGGCCCATCGACGACCCAGTCGTCCGGCACCGTGAACGTCACCGGAATGTCGTTCGCGCTCGGGACGGGGAAGCTCACGGTCTTCGTTGGGGGTGCGACGGTTGGAGTTGGTGCGACGGTGGTCGGTGCGATGGTGGTTGCTGCGACGGTTGGCTCTGCCGCGGGCGCCGGTTCCACATCGTCATCGGAGTTCCTGCTGTTGATGGCAATTGCGGCGACGCCGATGACGGCAACGACGGCCGCGGCAGCCATCGCCGGGCGCCGACGGTTTCTGGTTTCGCTAGTGGATGAGTCGTTGATGGGCACGTAAATCTCCTTCACTGGAACGAGTTGCTGTTCGGATTCAAAAACGGGCGAGGTCACCGAGCCCGGATCGGTGCCGGCCACGATCGCCGCCAATCGGCGCTGTAGCGCAGCACGAAACTGCGGGTCCGGCTCTTGGCGATGATCGATGCCGCGCAGGTCCAAGTCGTCACTCACCGATTGCTCCCTGATACTTGTCGCGGAACGCCGCTCGCGCCCGGCTGAGGACCTGCTCGGTGGCCTCCACCGAGCGCTGCAGGTGATCGGCGACAGCACTCACGCTCAGTTCGTCGACGTGCCGTAACACCAACGCCGCCCGATAGGTCGGATTGAGGCCCGCCAACACCACCGCCGCTAAACCGGGATCAATCGACCCCGATTCCTCGACCCGGTGAGTCTGTTCCGACGAATGAGCAAGAGCCAGATTGCGGTCGCGCCGTGCTTGTGCCCGCCAATGATCGACGAGCTTGTGCCGCGCCACGCCGATCAGCCATGCCAAATCCACGACATCACCAGCCGCGACACGACGGGCACCAGCGACAAACACGTCCTGAGTCAGATCTTCCGCCGCCGCCCAGTCACCAACGCGGCTGGCGAGATACGAAAACACATCGGTCACGGTGCGCTCATAGAGAGCCACGAAGCCGCTGGAACCCCCGGCAGGGATCGTCGTCGTCGCCTCTACCTTGCGCATCACGCCCCTACATCGTCGCGCACTTCCCGTTTCCGCCGGTCCGAGCCGAAAACCCGCAGACAATCTTCATGACCTCAACGATCCCGGCAGCCTGAAACGAACGGCTCGACTCAACCCACACGGCACCAGCACCAGGCGGGACGCTCCGATCGGCTGCTCGGCGTTCCTGTCGCGAAGTCGAAGCCCGCATAACGCGGAATCCGTAGGCAGCGACCGCGAATTCTGCCGCGAAACTCGGCAACACTGGCCGTTACTAGATGTACGATGCGGACAACCGCACCTGCACTGAGCAGGTCAAACAACACAAGGCAGCACGTGCTAACACCGGTTCCGGGCGACTTTTGATCCGTTGGTTTGGGGTTCGAGACCCCGGGGGCACCGAATCATCCCAGTTCAGACAATGTTTTCCGACCCGGCAGCGCCCAATTCGCCAGCAGTCGCAATTCGAGGCAACGTGGAAGTGCTGCACGCGGATCGGGATTTCGAAGCGATGGCGCGCCACACCGAACTGAGGCTGCATCGTTGAATCGTTTCGGTGGCGACCTCGAAGTCGAGACGACCTGATTCTCCGCCCGGATTCCCGCCCCGATTTCATGGCACACTGGCCGGGTGAGCTATCAGCATGTACTCCTCGACTGCGACGGGCCGTTTGCCACCATCACCCTCAACCGACCAGAGAAGCGCAATGCCTTGGCGTTGGATGTGATGCTCGAGGTCACCGAGGCATTTCGTTCGGTGGGATCGAGTTCGTCGATCGGCGCGATCCTCGCCGCCAATGGCCCGGTCTACTCGGCGGGTCATAACTTCGCCGACATGGCCGGTGCCGACCTCGACCACATCACTCATCTCTTCGACGTTTGCACCGAGATGATGAACACGATCCAGTCGATCCCGCAGCCCGTCGTCGCCAAGGTGCACGCCCTGGCGACGGCAGCAGGATGCCAGCTGGTCGCCTCGTGCGACCTGGCGGTTGCCGCCGAGAGCGCGGCATTTGCGATTCCCGGCGGGAAGGGCGGCTTGTTCTGCCACACGCCGTTGGTCGCCGTTGCGCGAAATGTAGGCCGCAAGCGGGCGATGGAGCTTGCCCTCACCGGCGACCCCATCGATGCTGCGACCGCAGCGTCGTGGGGCCTCATCAACTACGCAGTTCCTGACGAACAACTCGACAGTGCAGTGCACGATCTGTTGAGCCGGGCCACCCGGGGCAGCGTGGCGTCGAAAGCCGCCGGCAAGCGCGGCTACTACGCCCAGACCGAACTCGGCCAGACCGACGCCTATGCCTACGCCGTCGACGTGATGTCGCGATCGGCTACCACGCACGATGCGCAGGAAGGCATCGCCGCGTTCCTGGAGAAGCGCCGGGCAAGCTACTCAGACCAGCCCTGACGTCTCGGCATCGCGAGGGGCACCGGCACCGACCGATCTCGGCGCGGCTGCAGATGCGATTCGCCTGAGCCGCCGCACGTTGGCTGGCCATGTCGTGGCACTGTCACCGGTTTTTGCCAGCGCGGCAATGGCCTCGTCCAGCGTGTTTGTCCTCAGCAACAGCTGGCGGTTGCGCCGGTTCAATCCGACCGGTTGAATCGCTCACGTATGCCGCAACCCATCCGAGTGCTGTTCGTCTGCCTGGGGAACCATTGCCGATCGCCATCGGCCCAAGCCGTGGCGGCCCATGTTGCCCGGCAACGCGGAACTGAGCACGTCGCGTTCGACTCGGCATCCACTGGCCGTGATCACATCGGTGACCTTCCTCATCCGCTGGCGTCGCACGAGGGTGGCCTGCGCGGCTACCACGTCAGCCACATCGGTCGGCAGATCCATCCCGACGACTTCGGTCGCTGCGATCTGATCATCGCCATGGACCGCGACAATGCCTCGGACCTCGAGCGGCTGCGCGGTGGTGAAGAGTCGCGTCGGGGTACGTATGCGCGCGTCGAGCCGGTGCAGATACAGCTGCTGCGTCGATGGGACCCGTTCGCCATGCCGGGTGACGAAGACCTGGCCGATCCGTGGGGTCGCCCGCCCAGCGCGTACGCCGACATGTTCGACGTGATCGAGCGCTCGATTCCGCCGCTGATCGAGCATCTGGAATGGTTGGTCAGCGAAAGCCCCTGAGTCGGATCTCCCGAGCGACCTCGCCCGCTTCACGCAACCTCGGCCAGTGCCCGCAGTTGACGAACGACCGCCTGACGACGGTTGCGCACGGTCCGATCCGTCACTCGCAGCGCGGCTGCTGCCTGCTTGACGTTCGACGTGTTGAGCAACGTCACCACGATGGCCACATCAGCCTGGCTCATTCCCGCCGACTTGGCGCGGCCGAGCAACTCGACGATGGTGATCAACGGCTCGACGGCGAGATCGTCTGGTTCGACTGCCCTGTCGAGCTTGGCGGGATCCGTGAGGTCGTGCACCAGCAAGCGTCGCCTGGCCTTGATGAAAGCCTGGTGTTCGCAGTCGCGGAGCAGGTTCTTGATGACATAGCGATCGCGTTGCTCGATGGGAAACGAGCGGATCACGGACCACGCCTCGGACAGCAGTTCGTCGAGCGCATCGAGCTGCGAATCGAAGCCCGAGGAGTTGCGCCTGGCGCACGTGCTGAGCCCGGGCAGCATGCGCTGCAACACCACCCTTGCCGCGAGTTCGTCGTGCCGCGCCAAGACCACCAGTCGACGCATCGCCTCGTCGCTCGTCGCATCCATCTCCACCGGGCCGAGACCGGTCAAGACCAGGAGATCGTCGAGGGAGCTGAGTGCCCGTGGCGTCAACTTCCAGGCGCTCGCGCGGGCCACGGCGGAACGCCGGCCGCTGAGCAGATTCCATTCGCGCTGCAGCCGGGTGAGGAGGTATCGGTGATTCGGGAGGGATGTCATGCGGCGCACAGTGCGCTTCGGATCTCATCGCCGGTCTCACCGCACCTCTCACTGCATCTCTCATCGAGGTGCTGTTCGCCGAGATTTCCCGAACATTGCACCGATGTTCTTCCGCCTCCGGCCGATCACCGTGTCTCCCTTGAGTGATGAACGACATCTGGACTCTCGTGTGGGAAGCAGGACCCGACGCGGGTGCGACGGCTGTATTGGGAGGCGGGTCACACATCGTCGGCCGGGCACGTGGTGCTGCGGTGCGTTGCGACGACCGGGCGCTCGAACCCCACCACCTGCTGATCGAGATCTCGCCGCCGGGCGCCGCTCCGGACGGTGCCCCACGCGGCGTCACGGTGCGCCAACTCACTGGGCGAGTGCCACTGCGTGTCGACGGAGATGCCATCACCCACTCGGCATTGATCGTGTCCGCGGCGCGGCTCGAGATCGGTCACAGCGTGCTCACGATGTTCCCCGGTGATCTCACAGCACCAGCTCAGGGAGTGAATCCCGCCAACATCACGACGACCTCTGGTGGGAGCGTGGTCGTGCGCTGTCCGCGGGCAGCAGGCGTGTGGAACCCCGGCCCGGTCACGCCGCCCGCCGACCGAACGATGCGTGACGACACGAGCGGTGGGGTGGTGCCCGCGCTCCTGGCGCTGGCCGGATCGGGCCTGATCGCCGTGTTGTTGCGCCAGCCACTGTTTCTGGTGTTCGGCGCACTCGGGGCCATCGTTGCGTTCGGGACGTGGGGTGGACAGCGAATCACCATGCTCCGCCGCCGCCGCCGCGACATGCTGACCGCGCAGGAGGAGCTGGCGGGGTACGAGAGCGCCGTTGCCGCCCAGCGCACCGATTTCATCGCCCATCATGTGGCTCACGATTCGACTCCGGTGTCGGCGCGGCTGGCAATCGAGCGCCGCACGGCCGATCTGTGGGCCCGGCGGGGAACCCACGTCGACGGCTTTGCCGTTTCAGTCGGACTGGGAACGATCGCGTGGACCCCTCGACTCGACGATGGCGTAGGCATGCGCACGGCAACGGGCAACCTCAGTGCCGTTGCGCTCCTACCCGATCTGCCCCTGGTCGCCGACATCGGACCCCGATGCCGATTGGCCGTGCGCGGTCATCCGGATCAGGCGCGCGCTGCCGCGCGGTCGATCGTCATGCAACTGGCAGCCAACTGTGGCCCGGCGGATGTGCGTATCGCCGTGGTCACGAGCGAACCGGCGCGTTGGCGGTGGCTCGAACAGTTGCCCCATGCCACGACCGCGGCGGGGCTCGTTGCCGTGGTAGCCGAGTCGGATCTGCTCGAAACCGTCGCCGAATCCGACATCGCCCCACATCCCCATCTCGTGATCATCACCGACGAGCCCGAGCTGTTGGCGGCTCGCACCAGCCCCTTGCGCCGTGTGGTCGTTGCCGACCGTTCGACGGCGTTGATCGTGCTGGTCGGGCCCGACTGCGGGATACCGCATGTCTGTTCGTCGCTGCTCGACCAATGCGGCCCGGTCAACGCCAGATGGCACGCCGACGCTGCCCTGGCGTCGCTGCCTGTTCAGGCTCGTTGCTTCGGGATCAGCGAGCAGAGCGCGCTGAGATTGGTGAACTCTCTCAGCGGACTGGTCGATCCCGAAGATCCCCTGGGCGGAGCGGGCCGCATCCCACGCGATGTCTCCCTGATCTCGCTGCTGGCGTCGCCCGAGCCGGCGGCCATCGCTGCCTCGTGGCTCGCCGGTGGCACCGATCCGGCGCCGCGCTCGGTGATCGGCGTGGCGAGCGATGGCGTGGTCGATATCGATCTGGACCGCGACGGACCGCACGCGCTGATGGCCGGAACCACTGGCGCCGGCAAGAGTGAGCTCCTCCGCAGCCTGGTTGTCGGGCTCGCAGTTTCGTCCAGTCCAGACCACCTGACGTTCGTGCTGATCGACTACAAGGGCGGCTCGACGTTCGATGCGTGCGCCGATCTGCCACACGTCGTCGGCGTCGTGACCGACCTCGACGACCACCTGGCGAGTCGAGCACTCCGGTGCCTGCGCGCCGAACTGCGCCGACGCGAACACTTGCTGCGAGTCGTCGGCGCCGCGGATCTTGCCTCCTATCGGCGGCGAGCTCCGATCGACGTGCTGCCACGACTGGTCGTGGTGATCGACGAGTTCGCGGCGCTGGTGAGTGAGCAACCCGACTTCCTGCACGCCTTGGTCGGGATCGCCCAACGCGGTCGCAGCTTGGGCGTACACCTGATCCTGGCCACGCAACGCCCCAGCGGCGTGATCAGTGACGACATCCGTGCCAACACCAATCTGAGATTGGCGCTGCGGTTGCATGACAGCGCCGACGCCGTTGATGTCGTCGGCGACCGTGCTCCGGCGGCGATACCTCGCGGCCTGCCGGGTCGCGCAGTGATGCGTCTCGGGCCTGACGAGATATTGACGTTCCAAACGGCGAGCTGTACTGCGCCACTCGCCGAGGGAGGTACCGAACTCGATGTACTGGTCGCCGCAGTTCGCCAGGCGTGTGTCTTGGTGGGCGCGCGTGCGGCCGTGTCGCCGTGGTTGGCCCCACTTCCCTCTCATATGCCCGTCGACGGTTCGGCGATCGCGCAAGGGATTGTCGGACTGGTCGACGACCCTGACCGACAGCTGGTCGGACCCCTGCGGTGGAACCGCGCCGAAGGCCACCTGTTGCTCGTGGGCGCTGCCGGCAGCGGGGTGACGTCAGCACTCGTGCTCCTCGGTACTGCAGCCGCGATCGATGGAAGTGGGTGTCACCTCTATGTCATCGACGGTCGAGGCGACAAGGCCTTGGCGATGTTCGAGCATTCGCCACGATCCGCTGGTGTCGTGCGGCTGCACGAACGCGAGCGGCTGCTGAGGTTGCTCAACCGATTGGCCGACGAGGTCGGTCACCGGGTCGCGTATCCGGCCGCGACAAGGCACCCCATCCTGGTGCTTGTCGACGGACTCGATGCGGTGCGAACCGCTCTCGACGACGTCGAAACGCTTGCCGAGTCGCAGATGCTCGAGACCATCATCGCCTTGGGTGCAGCGCACGACGTGGTGATGGTCTGTTCCTTCGACCGCGCTGCGGCGATTCCGTCGAGCGTGCTCGCCCGTTGCGCACAGCGGTGGATCTTTCACCTCACCGATCCGCTCGATGCCTCGGGGCTCGGTGTTGCACCGGCGTATGTGCCCGCGCCGCAGCCGGGGCGGATCCACGTGGTGTCGACCGGTCTCGAAGCTCAATTGATGTTCGGCATGCTGCCGCTGCCTGCCTGCGTCGACGGTCAGGTACCCGCGCCGGTCGAGTGCCTGGCCGCCGAGCTCGACGCCGTTGACCTTCCGGCGGGAAGCGGTCTCGGGGACGATTCTCTCCTGCCACTCGGGCTGCGATTCGCAGACGGTCGGGTGTGCACCGTCGATGTTCCCGATGGAGAGCACCTGCTGATCATCGGCCCGCCGCGATCGGGGCGCAGCACGACGCTGAAGCGGATGGTGCACGCCTGGCGCGATGCGTACCCGGATGGCTGGTGGCGCGTCGTCGCGCCGCGCCGCAGCGCACTCGATGAGCAGCACCGCTGTCGATCCTTCGCCGAGGTCATTGACGACGTTCCGGCAGAGGGCAGGGCGCTGCTCGCAATTGACGACGCCGAACTGGTCGATGACATCCGTGGCGCGCTCGCCGCGCTCGCGGCGTCGCGTCGCCCTGGCCTGATGATCGTCGCGACGGGTAAACCCGACTCGCTTCGTCAGAGCTACGGGCACTGGACTGGCGTCGTTCGGCGTAGCCGGCTCGGCATCATCACCACCTCGTCGAGCGACCTCGACGGCGACCTGGTCGGGGCCACCTTGCCGCTACGCATGCCGATTCCTGCGCGCCCGGGCTTGGTGTGGCTGGTGGCCGACGGCGAGATCACCCTGGCTCAAGTCGCCATCGACACGCCCAAGGCGCACGACATTGACTCGGTGCGTTCACCCCGCGGCTTTCAAATGTGGCCGGACTTTGACAAAATGTAAACCGTGGGTGTCGACTTCCAACTCAACGGCGTGGCGGTGACCGTCCGCGACGATCATCCGCACCTGCTCGCCGCACTGCGCGAAGAGCTCGACAT
>JANOJI010000101.1:0-4933 GCA_031408175.1 Ilumatobacteraceae bacterium | reverse complement strand
ACCTTGGCCGCCGCCGGATTGTCACTGGCCCGAATGAGAGCGATGATCTGGTCGATGACATCGAGGGCCTTCAGCCGACCTTCGAGGAGGTGCTCGCGCTCGCGGGCCTTCTTGAGGCGGTACCGCGAACGGCGGGTGATGACGTCGACCTGGTGGCGCAGGTAGCCCTGCAGAGCCGAGCATAGGTTGAGCGTGCGCGGCACCCCGTCGACCAGGGCGACCATGTTGACGCCGAAGCTGGTCTGTAGCTGCGTGAGCTTGTACAGATTGTTGAGCACGACGTTGGCATTGGCATCGCGCTTGAGGGTGACCACCAGGCTGGTCTTGCCGCCGGCAGAGCCGTCGTTGACGTCGGCGATGCCATCGAGATCGCCGCCATCGACCAGCTCCTGAATGCGCCCGGCGATGGCCGAACAACTGGTCTGGTACGGCAACTCGGTGACCACGATCTGCATCTGGCCGCGCTTGCCCTCTTCGATTGCTGCCTTGGCACGCATCTTGATGCTGCCGCGCCCGGTGCGATACGCGTCCATGATGCCAGCACGGCCGAGGATGCTGCCGCCGGTAGGAAAGTCGGGGCCCTTGACGAACTGCATCAGGTCGTCTGAGGCCGCTTCGGGATGAGCAAGTAGATGAAGCGCGGCGTCGATCACTTCGCCCAGGTTGTGCGGCGGGATGTTGGTGGCCATGCCGACCGCAATACCTTGGCTGCCATTGACCAACAGGTTGGGGAACCGCGATGGCAACACCGTGGGCTCTTCGCGGCTGTCGTCGTAGGTGGGCTTCATGTCGACGGTCTCTTCGTCGATGTCGGCGAGCAACTGCATGGCCAGTGGGTGCAACCGGCATTCGGTGTAGCGCGCCGCAGCCGGACCAAAATCCGGACTTCCGTAGTTACCGTGGAAGTCGATCAGCGGGTGGCGAAGCGAGAACGGCTGAGCCATTCGGACCAACGAGTCGTAGATGGCACTGTCACCGTGGGGGTGATACCTGGCCATGGTGTCGCCAGTAACGCGGGCCGACTTGACGAATGGACGGTCGGGGCGGAAGCCCTGTTCCTCCATGTCCCAGATGATGCGGCGGTGCACCGGCTTCAATCCGTCGCGCACGTCGGGCAGGGCGCGCGACATGATGACCGACATGGCGTAGTCGAGGAAGCTGCGCTCCATCTCGTCTTGCAGAGCGACAGGTTGTACCGACAGCGACGGATCGTCGTTGGGGTCACCGGCGTCGCCGTTGGTGGGGGGAATCGGGGTGTCACTCATCAGAAGTCCAGATTTCTTACGTCACGGGCGTTGGTCACGATGAAGTTCTTGCGAGATTCGACGTCGTCACCCATCAACACGCTCATCATCTCGTCGGCCAGAGCGGCTTCTTCGACTTCGACCTGCAGCAAGGTTCGGGTAGCGGCATCCATCGTGGTTGGCTTGAGCTCTTCCCAGTCCATCTCACCGAGACCTTTCAACCGCGAAAAGTCCTTCTTGTGGTTGGGATGGGCCTCGAGCCAGATGGCTTTGGCTCTGTCGTCTTTGAGGTAGATCTTTTCCTTGCCGACCACGGTCGAGAACAGCGGCGGCTGGGCGATGTAGACGTAGCCGGCTTCAACGAGCGGGCGCATCTGCCGGTAGAAGAACGTGAGCAACAGGGTGCGAATGTGGCTACCGTCGACATCGGCGTCGGCCAGCAGGATCACCTTGTGATAGCGCGCCTTGGCTGAATCGAACTCCTCACCGACACCGCCACCGATTGCGGTGATGAGGCTCTGCACTTCGTTGTTCTTCAGCATCTTGTCGAGCCGGGCTCGCTCGACATTGAGGATCTTGCCGCGGATCGGCAGCAGTGCTTGCGTACGCGGGTCTCGAGCGTTGAGAGCCGAGCCACCGGCAGAGTCACCCTCGACGATGAACAACTCGCTCTCGTCGGGGTTGCCGCTGCTGCAATCCTTCAGCTTGTCGGGCATGCCGGCACCGGTGAGCGCCGTCTTGCGGCGGATGGCGTTGCGGGCGTTCTTGGCCGCAAGCCGAGCCTGCGCGGCAGCCTGAGCCTTCTTCACCAATCGGTTGGCCTCTGGTGGATTTTCCTCCAGCCATTCTGCCAGGCGTTCGTTGGTGGCCTTCTGCACGAACGACCGCATTGGCACGTTGCCCAACTTGGCTTTGGTCTGCCCCTCGAACTGCGGGTCGCGCAGCTTCACCGAGACAATCGCAGTGATGCCTTCGCGAATGTCCTCGCCGAGCAGGTTCTCATCCTTCTCCTTCAGCAAGTTCTTGGCCCTGGCGTACTTGTTGACAACGCTGGTGAGCGCCGTCTTGAAGCCCTCGACGTGCATGCCACCTTCGATGGTCGAGATGCCGTTGGCGTAGCCATGGATGCCCTCGTAGTAGCCGGTGTTCCATTGAATCGCGATGTCGAGCGTCTGGTTGTCGGTGTCGTCCTCGTCTTCGAAGTGAGCGACCTTGGAGAACAGGGCCTCTTTCGATGCGTTGAGGTGCTTGACGAAATCGACGATGCCACCCTTGTACTGAAAGGTTTGCTCGAACTGTCGATCCGGGCGCTCGTCGTGGAAGACGATCTCCAACCCCTTGTTGAGGAACGCCATCGTCTGCAATCGCTCGAGCACCGTGCGCGCCACGAACTCGGTGCCCTCGGCGAGGAACACGGTGTGGTCTGGCCAGAACGAGACCGACGTACCGTTCTTGCGCGACAGCGGACCGCGTGCCGGCGTGTCGCCAACCATGGTGAGCTTGCCTTGCGGCTTGCCGCCCTTGGCGTACTCCTGCTGGTAACGCTTGCCGCCCTTGTCGATCTCGATGACCAATCGCTCGCTGAGCGCGTTGACCACACTGACGCCCACGCCGTGTAGCCCACCGGAGACCTTGTAGCCGGCCCCACCGAACTTGCCGCCGGCGTGCAACACCGTCAGCACGACCTCGGCAGCACTCTTGCCTTTGTGCGGACCTGAGGGATACGGATCGACCGGCACGCCGCGACCGTTGTCGTCGACACGACAGCCGCCATCGGGCAACATCGTGACCGCGATACGCGTGCAAAAGCCGGCCATCGCCTCGTCGACGGCGTTGTCGACGACCTCCCAAATGAGGTGGTGGAGGCCCGCCAAACCGGTGGACCCGATGTACATTCCTGGTCGTTTTCTGACCGGGTCGAGACCTTCTAAAACCTGGATGTCTTTTGCGCCGTAATCGGCCGTTGGCTTGTTGGTGTCGAACGACACGCGCACCTCAATCTATCGGCAAGAAAAGCATGCTTGACCTGCGGTTTTATTGGCGACCTGTGAGCTGGCTCCCTGCGCTTCAGCTGCTGTCGCGATCATCTCCCATCCTATCGGAAGGGTGTGACACAGAGGTGGCAATCCGAGCACGAATCTGCCATCGAGCAGGGGCTCTTAGAAGCGACGGACCCGGGCCTCGATTGTCTCGACAACGGCGCCGGCAACTTCGAGGAGTCGTTGCTTCAGTGTGGTCTCCAAGAAGCGCAGTTGCGTCGCCCACGCGGGGTCGTCGACCTCGACGATCAACTTCGTTCCTTCGAGCTTCACCGGCTTCACGTGCGCCGCAACAGCATCGCCGACGGCCTCGGACCACCTCCCGAAGACGCCGCCCATCTGGCTGGCCGTCTGCCCCGACAACAAGGCGTCCGACGGGTCGTGACGAAGTGAACGAACAACCCTGTCGAGGCTCTCACCGAACGGCACCGGGTCGCGACTCACGACACCACCATGCCAGCATCGATCCGCACAATTGCGTCGGGATGAGCAGCGTCTGGAAGCACGCCCGCCGTCGTCAACACGACCTGCCCTGGCGGAAGGTGCCGCAGCAGAGCCTCGCTTCGCCCAGGGTCCAGTTCGCTGAGCACATCGTCGAGCACCAACACCGGGGCACTGCCGGCCTTGTCGGTCACCAGTCGGTGCGCTCCCAACCGCAGCGCGAGGGCCAACGTTCGTTGCTCGCCCTGGGATGCGTGTGTGCGCGCCGGCATACCGTTGATGAACAACTCGACGTCGTCGCGATGCGGACCAACACTCGACACACCACGGCGTACGTCGTCGACCCGCGCCTCGACCAGCGCGACACCCAGTCCACGTTGACGCCATGGCGGTTCGTAGCGCAGCTCGATGTTGGTCGGCCGGTCGGCAAGCTGCTCGTACGCCTCGCTGACCAGAGGCGCCAGCCGGACAACCAGCACCGCTCTCGCGTGACCGAACTGGTCTCCCACTTCCGCCATCTTCGAATCCCACACGTCGAGCGTCAGCGCACCCTCATCGTTGAGCCGTCCGCCCAGTTGCTTCAGCAGCATGTTGCGTTGCTTGACGATGCGATCCAACTCCAATCGCAGCGCGTCGTACTTCAGAGCCAGCGCGACCAGCACGTCGTCGAGGAAGCGGCGTCGGCCGCCAGGACCCTCCTTGACCACGGCCAGGTCATCGGGCGAGAACACGGTGACGCGCATCACCCCGAGCAGATCGCGGGATCGGCCGAGCTTCTGTCGATTGACCAGTACGCGATTGCGGCCGTTGCGGCTGAGCTCCAACTCGACAAGTACCTCGCGCCCGTCGTCGTGCACGACGGTAGCGCGCACGACTGCGGCGTCGGCGCCGACGCGGATCAGCGCGTCGAGCGGAGCACCGCGAAAGCTCTCGAGGGTGGCCAGATATGCCATTGCCTCGGCCAAGTTGGTCTTGCCTTGACCGTTGAGCCCGACGACTGCCGTCGTGCCCGGTTCGAAGTCGAACGCCGCGTTCGCGTAGTTGCGAAAGTCGACCAACTCGAGCCGAGAGACAATCACAATTCCTACGGCACGCGGACGGGCATCAACAGGTACAGGTAGTCGTCGTTACCGACGCCACGAACAACAGCCGGCTTCAGCGAATCAAGCGTTGACAACGTGACTGAATCCGAGGAACACGCCTCGACAC
>JANOJI010000069.1:0-2528 GCA_031408175.1 Ilumatobacteraceae bacterium | reverse complement strand
CGTCCTTACGTGTAGGACTCGGGGTCGTTACGGAATTCCTCGGCGCAGTCGTCGCTGCAGAAGTAGTAGGTGGTGCCGCCGTGCTGCTCGGTTGCAGTGGCGTCGGCTTCTTCCAGAGTCATTCCGCACACCGGGTCTTTCGCTGCCATCGTCGGCTCCTTGTTGTCTGCGCGGGTGGAAGCACCCAGCGCGAACCTTAATACAGGCTCAGGCATCCGCCGCCGTACCCGCGCCTGGCGGTGAAGTCAGTAGTGAGTGCGGATGGAAGGTCAGGGATTCACCCGGATGGCCTGGAGTCGTCATTTCCGTATGGTGGACGCCAGAACACGAAGAGTCCTGCCTGAACGGAGAGCGACAGATGGCATCCGGAGCAACTGTTGAACACATCATCATCGACGTTGTGCTGGTCGAGAGCGAAGCCTGCCATTTGTGTGAAGACGCCGTATCCGCTCTCGAGACCGTTGCACCCGACCACCACTTGCGGTTGCGGCGGGTGGATCTGGCCAGCGACGAGGGGAGAGCGATCATGCGCGCTCATCGCGCTCCGATGCCGCCGATCGTGCTGATCGGTGGCGAACTGTTCGGTTGGGGACGACTCTCTCGCGGCAAGCTTCGCCGTCGCCTCGAGGAGCTGGAAACCGGTAGCTCGCGATGACGCTCCTCACCTCGGGCTCGGTGATCGCCGCGTTCTTCGCCGGCGCAGTTGCCCTGTTTGCCCCGTGCTGCATCGTGTTCCTCCTGCCGTCGTATCTCGCCGCCGCGGTGAAGAACCGACGCTGGCGCCTGCTGCCCTTGACCTTGGCGTTCGCCCTGGGGCTTGCCGTCGTGCTCGTGCCGATCACTCTCGGTGTGCGGTTGCTCGCCTCGACACTCACCCGCTATCACACGCCGCTGTACGCGGCCGGCGGACTCCTTCTGTTCGGCCTGGCGATCCTCGCGATTGCCGGGAAAACGTGGAGCTTGCCGTCGTTCGTTCGCTCGCCGGACCCCGAGCGCGGTGACAGCGCCGGCATATTCGCACTCGGTGTGTTCTCCGGTATCGCCTCATCGTGCTGCGCACCGGTTCTGGCCGGTGTCATGACCCTGTCGGCCCTATCGTCCACGACCGCTGGTGCCGGGCTGCTCGGCGTGGCGTTCGTCTTCGGGATGACGCTGCCACTGTTCGTCATGGCGCTCGTCTGGGACCGGTTCGATCTCGGCTCACGGCGGATCATGAAGGCCCGCCCGATCCATCTTCACATCGGCGGACTGCGCTGGGTGACGAACACCATCAACATCGCTGTCGCCGTGGTCTTTGCGGCCATGGGCGCAGTCGTACTGTGGCTCGCAGCCAACGGCGACACCACACCCGTGCCCGGCGCGCAACTGGCGATCGGTCG
The DNA here is from genome assembly GCA_031408175.1 of Ilumatobacteraceae bacterium. Lineage (GTDB taxonomy): Bacteria > Actinomycetota > Acidimicrobiia > Acidimicrobiales > Ilumatobacteraceae > JAENVT01. Next base: position 1,149 of record JANOJI010000069.1, on the reverse strand, counting down.
CAGCCTGTCGAAGCTGTTCTCCCGGCTCTTGCAATGGCTCGAGCCCGTACCCGAACCGATCCTCGGCGCGGCCCTCGTCGGCCTCGCCGCCATCTTCGTCATCGCCGGCCTTCGCGGCCGACGTCGCTCCACCGAAAGGAACATTGATGTCGACGAAACAAGCACTTCCGAGCCACTCGACCGAGCATCGGCACACAGCTGCCACTAACACCAGACAGCGCGCCCGCCAGCGAAAAATCCGTAAGGCGCATCGACGCTGGATCGGCTGGGCGGCCGCAGCGGCGATCGCCGCCATCACCATCGCTGCCGTGGTGATCGGCGGCAGGACAACACCATCAGTTCAAGCCGGCAACGCTCCCAGCTTTCGGCTCGCATCGACGAGCGGAACGGACGTGTCCCTCTCCGACTTCAACGGCAAGAACGTTTTGCTCTACTTCAACGAAGGCGTCGGCTGCGACGCCTGCTTCTACCAACTGGGAAAGATCGAATCTGACGGAGCGCTCGAACGGGCCGGAGTGACGCTTCTCCCGATCGTCATGAACGCCGCGGCAGATGTGCAGGGCCAACTCGACCGATTCAACCTACGTACGCCAAACCTGCTCGACCCCACCGGCGCGACGTCCGACGCCTACGACGTGCTCGGCAAGGGCCACCACGCCAACCTGCCCGGTCACACCTTCATCCTCGTCGGACCCGACGGCACAATTCGCTGGCGCGGCGATTACCCCAGTATGTGGATCGAACCCAGCGAACTCGCCGCCGCGGTCACCGAAAACCTCGGCTGAGCCGCTGATACGAGGGTAAACCGACCCTCATGGGCGGAGGCGTCATCTCCGGCGGGCTGGTACCCTCCTACTACACTATGTCGAAGTTCGCGGCGAAGAGAGACGGGGAGGGTTCGGACCTGTGGTCGGCCCGTGTCCGGGTGCTGCTTGACCGCGCCGTCGACATGGTCGGCGAACACGAGCTCCACGTGGTACTGCAGCGGATCGTGGAGGGCGCCGCGGAGGTGGCTGGCGCGAAGTACGCAGCGCTCGGCGTGTACAGCAGTGACGGAGCAAACTCCGCTTGTGGGCCGAGCATCTTCGGAATGCCTTTGATGAAGGCGAAGCGCTTCCCCTCGAGCAGCGACTCGGGGCACAGCTGGCC
>JANOJI010000023.1:0-2828 GCA_031408175.1 Ilumatobacteraceae bacterium | reverse complement strand
GCGAGGAAATCCGGCATACCCGGGCGAACCGGTCTGCCGCTGATCTCGCGATACCAGAACCACGCCAGTGGTACGCCGAGCGCCACCACGAGGCGCAGCAGACGCCGCTGGCGGAGCCGCTCACGATTGGCGCTGGCATTGACCTGACGGCCGCGCAAGACGGCCCCATACTGCATCTGCGTAATGTCCATAGTCAGTCCGATCCCCGGTTTCGTCAATCGCCTTGTCGGTCACAGTACAGTTTCGACACAGAGTGTGCAAATGGGTCACTCTACGTGGTTACGCAATGGACCAGGGGCAAGACGTGTTGACGACTTCTTGACCCCGGGGCTCTCCGCCGCAGACTGTCGGCACAACCGTCCTGCCATGCAATCGATGCGCTCTACCTGCAGTTACTCGTCACTCGACGGTCTCTTTCGGGTCTGTTTGCGCTCTGCAACCCGCCGCTTGCCCTCGAGCCGCTTGCGAACAGCCGACTTCGAGGGACGCGTGGCTCGGCGGGCCGGAGGCGGCGGTTTGGCGGCTTCGTCGAGCCGCTCCAACGCCGCTGCCCACGCCGTTGCCCGGTTACGAAACTGTGATCGCGAACCAGCCGACGAGGCAGTGATCGTCGGGCCCACCGCGGCCAGCACTCTGTCGCGAATGGCCGCCGTGAAGCCGGCGGTGTCCACATCGATGGTGATCGTCACGGCCGTGTCGGAGGTGTTGGCGTGCTGACCACCTGGTCCGCCGGAACGCGTGGCAACCCATGACACGGCGTCGGCCGCTATCCGCAAGCCACGCTGCGTCCGGTACACACCATCGACGGGTTCCATTGACTCATTGTGGCCACTACAGCACGGTGCAGTGGGCCGCATTAGCGTCGTTGCGGTGAACCCATGGGAACAGCTTCTCGAGGGAATCGATCTTCCCTTCCACCCCAACCTCGCCGTACCCGCACTGACCGAGGTCGCCCTTCCCATTCCTCGGCCTGATCCGGTCGCCGATGTCGAGGCCGAAGCGCATCAACAGGTCGTCGACCGACTGGCCGGCTCGGTCAGCAGCGGCATGACGATCGCCGTCGGTGCCGGAAGCCGGGGTCTCGTCGAGCGAGTCGCCCTGTTGCGCGGAGCAATCAGCGGTTTGCGCTCCCTTGGCGCCGAACCGTTCGTTGTGCCGGCAATGGGAAGTCACGGCGGCGCCACCGCCGAAGGTCAGCGAGCCATGTTGGAAGCACTGGGCATGACCGAATCGGCCATCGACTGCGAGATACGCGCATCGATGGACACCGTCGAGGTTGCCCGCACACCCGACGGCATGCCGTTGTACCTCGACCAGCACGCCGCCGGCGCCGACCGGATCATGCCGGTCAACCGCATCAAGCCGCACACGTGCTTCAAAGGTCCGATCGAAAGCGGTCTGACCAAGATGGCGGTGGTCGGATTCGGCAAGCAACCCGGCGCGGCCCAGATCCACGCCTGCGGGCCGGTCGAGATGCGCAACCGGTTACTCAACGGCATCAGAGCGCTGAAATCGACCGGTCGGCTGCTCGGAGGCGTCGGCTCGTTGGAATCGGCCGATGGTCAGGTGGTCAGTGTGCGGGCGCTCACCGCCGACGAGGTCGGCAGTGACGTCGAGATCACCCTCACCGATGCGGCGCGCGACCTCGTGCCACCCTTGCCATTCCCGGTCATCGATGTGCTGATCATCGAACGGGGCGGCAAGGACATCAGTGGCACAACGCTGGACCCCAACGTCACCGGACGTTTCTGGGTGCACGGCCTCGCCGACGCCGACTCGCCACGGGTCAGCACCATCGTGCTGCTGGGCATCACCGAGGCGTCGGGCGGCAATGTGCTGGGAATCGGTTTCGCCGACTTCATTCCGGCTTCGGTGGCGGCAGGCATCAACTGGCAGAAGACGTACGTCAACTGCTTCACGGCCGGGCCGTCGGGCGTTCGTCGCAGTCGTATGCCGATGGTGCTACCGACCGAGACCGACTGCATCAAAGCCGCACTCAGCATGTGTGGCAAGGCCGTCGACGAGCCCAAGAGCGTCGTGCGCATCCGCAGCACGCTGCATCTCACCCGGTGCTGGGTCAGCGAGCCATTGTTGGCTCAACTCCCCGCCGGCGCCCGAATCATCGCCTGACTGCCGCGGCCCGACACCCTGACCGCCCGCCTCACCGCCCGCCTCACCGCCCGCCTCACCGCTTCCCCATCGGGCGCGAAAAATACCCCACGGCTGCCACAATCGCGCCCGTGGGCGCGAGACGAGTACCACCCGTACGGGAATCGCGCCCGACGGGTCAGGGGTGAGCGGCTTCGGCGGCGTCGAGTTGGGCACGAGTGAGCAGCGAGACCATCGTCAAGCCGGCGTCGATCAGCGCCGCACCGTGATCGGGACTGCGATCGATCACACAGACGACATGCTCGACGATCGCCCCGAGCGCGCGCAGCTGCCCGGTCGAGATCACCACCTGCCCACCGGTGGTGATCACATCCTCGATCACCGTCACCCGCCTGCCTTCGATCTCCGCGCCCTCGGCGAGCCGGGCAGTGCCGTAGGCCTTGGCCTGTTTGCGTACGAACGCCGCAGGGATGCCCGTGTGCAGTGACAGCGCCGTGGCGATCGGCACACCACCCAGCTCGAGTCCGGCGAGTACCTCGGTGTCGGGCGGCAACAGCGCCACGAGCGCAGCGGCAATATCGGCGAGCAGCACCGGGTCGGCCTCGAAGCGGTACTTGTCGAAGTATTCGGTGGCGATCTGCCCGGACCGCAGCGTGAACGTCCCGGTGAGCCGAGCGATCGAGTTGACCCGATGGGCCAGCGAGTCAGGAGAGATGCCA
>JANOJI010000013.1:0-1981 GCA_031408175.1 Ilumatobacteraceae bacterium | reverse complement strand
GTGGGTACCTCGACACCGTCGCCGGGGCCGACCACGCACGTGACCTGCTTGTTGAACACGACTGGTGCCTTCGGCTTGTCCATGCCACTCTCGGCGACGTGGTCGGCGTAGTTCAGCCCGATGGCCAGGAAGGTCGGCGGCTGCGAGATCGGTGCTTCCAGCTTGACTGCGCTCAGCGCCAAGCGAGGAGCGGTTGCGGCGGTGCCGGAAACGGAGGCGAGGTTGCCATTGGTCAGGACCACGCCGACATCGGTCGGCAACGACGGGTCGGCGGTTCCGATATCGATGATCTCACCTGAGTCGGTGACAACGATCCCCAGGCGCGTGCGGCCACCCTCGGTGAAGCGGGCGATCTTCATGAAACTCCTTGCAGCGCGGCGGCGATCTCTTCGACATCGCTCGGGTGGACGAATGCTTTCGGTACGGGTGGGCCCCAGGCGTACAGCGCCTTGTCGGGTGCCCAGTCGCGAGCATCCCACTCGGCGTCCTCCGGGATCTGATCGAGGTCGGCGTAGTACTCGGCGAAGTTGCCGGCGGGGTCGCGGAAGTACCAGAACAGATTGCTGCCGAGGAAGTGCCTGCCAAGGCCCCAGATGTCGCGAGTTGGGTCGACAGCGAGCAACGTTTGCGCGCCCTTGCCGATCTCGTCGACATCGTTGACCTGCCATGACGAATGGTGGAAGAACGGCACGGGGGCATTGATCAATCCGACGTTGTGATGGTCGGTACTGCAGCGCAGAAAGGCGATCATCCCCGCGCTGGTGTCGCTGACCTTGAATCCAAGCACTTCGGTGAGGAAGCGGATGCTGGCGTCGAAGTCGGGGCTGGTGTAGAGCACGTGGCCAAGCTTGCGCGGTCGGGCGGCGCCTTGGTCGAAGATCGCTGGTGCGCGCGTGCCGGAGCGAGCAGCGTTGCCTGGAGAGTTCATCGCCTTCCAGTTGTACGGCTCGGCCTGCACGATGCGCGGTCGCACCGTGACCTTGGCGCTGATGCCGACAATTGGCTCTCGCATCGAAATGCTGCCGTCGTCGTGATCGACCACAACGATGTCGTGCGCAGCGGCAGCGCTACGGATGCGGACGATGTCGTCCGCGTCGTCGGCGGCGAGAGCGAACTCGACCAGCTGTCGGTACGGTGCCTCGACAATCCGCAACTGGTCGCCTCCGTCGGCGGTGGCGAACATGCCGTTGTCACGTTCGGCAAGGCCGAACTCCCGGTAGAACTGTCTCGTCGCATCGACGTTGGGAACGCCGAGCGTCATCTCGGCAAGGCCATGCACAGTCATCGCTGAACCCTCCTGAACCCCAACTCGACACCACGTCGGGACCGGACCGTTCTACCGCTCGATCTTCGACATGTCAAGAAAATTTCGATATTGCGCATGATTCCCGAAAGTGCTTGACTGTGCGTTGTGGGGGGAACCGACGACCGAGCCGACACGCCGCAACCGGCGCGACACCGCTCCCCCCTCGCCGCGATCACGCGAGGCGAACAGGTCTACGTACAACTTCGCGCCGACATCTTGTCGGGTCGCGTGCTTCCCGGTACCAAGTTGCGGTTCGCTGACCTGACCGAGCGCTACGACTGCAGCACCAGTGTGGTGCGTGAGGGCCTCACGCGCTTGGCCGAACAGGGTCTGGTGCAGGCTGAACCGCAGCACGGCTTTCGCGTCACACCATTGTCGCAAGACGATCTCGAAGATCTCACGACAGCGCGTTGCGAGCTCGAGGGTCTGGTGTTACGGATGTCGATCGAGCACGGCGACATTGCCTGGGAGAGCGACCTCGTCGCTGCCCATCACGCCATGGATCGCACTGCGATGGAAAGCGCCGGCGACCCGGTGCTGATGAGTGAAGAGTGGACGGTGGCTCATTCGCGATTTCACGGGGCGCTGCTTGCTGCATGCCCAAATCAGCGGTTGCGCAACATGGCGTTGTCATTGCGTGACGCAGCCGAGCTGTATCGACGATGGTCACGCCCG
>JANOJI010000637.1:0-6542 GCA_031408175.1 Ilumatobacteraceae bacterium | reverse complement strand
CGGACCGTGTCGACGCGCATGAGCCAGGAATCAGAGCAGCAGCGGGACGAGCGCTGGACTGCGCGATATGAGAAGAGTCAGGCTGCATTCGACGCTCGCGGCCGCGACTCCGATCGAGCTGGGGGCTGGGTTGAGCGCCTTTCGGGCCGTGACCGAGTGTCGTACCGGATCGAGGTGATTCCGCCTGGTGAACCAGTCGGTAGGGACTACTGGTTCTATGTCAGGTTTGTGTTGTCGTGGTTGGTCAAGGGTTGGTGTCCGCGTGCGAGGAACGAAGATTGGGTTGTCGAAGTGAAGCCGGATCAACGGCGAGCGGCGGTGACCCGCGTGCGATTCAGGACGTACGTCGAAGCTCTGGAGTACATGCGTCAGGCTCGACTTGCGGTGAAGGCCGGACGCGGCTCGCTTGAGAGTCTGACGTCGGTTAGCGCCGCTGGCGAGTAGACCGAGCGCTCCGAACTGCCGCTCGACATCGTTGTTCTGAGTTGCGGCAATGGCTAGTTGACGACCACGAAGTTGGCGCCGCCCACTGCGGACGACCGATCTCTGACGAAGGTGGACGCGGTGCCACCGTCGCTGAGACGGTCAGCGTGTGACAACCCGAGTCGTAGGCGGCCCCGCGATGGCGTCGCGCTTGTCGCTGAACTCCACGCAGGGCTCTCCGGCGGCTGAAGAATTGCGAGCATCTCAGCGTCAGCCGAAGGGGGTGTGGCCAAGACTACGGTCGCACAGTGTGTTGAGCAGCTACGACGACTACCCCATTCACCAGGCTCCCGTCCCGGTGGCCGAGACGTCGGGTTCCGACATCAACTTCTACGACCGCTACTTCCTCAACGGCTACGAACGCGACCGTTCGCTGTACTTCGGTGTTGCGATGGGGCTGTACCCCAATCGTCACGTCGTCGACGCGGCCTTCAGCATCGTCCACGAGGGCCAACAACTCAGCGTGTTCACATCGCAGCGGGCTCCCGCCGACCGGCGCGACGCCACGCATGTCGGACCCATCAGCATCGACATCGTTGACCCGATGCGTGAGGTGCGTGTCGCTGTGGATGCTGCCGACCAGGGCCTGCGCGCCGAGTTGGTCTTCGTCGCTCGCTCGGCCGCGATCGAAGAGCCCCACTACTGGTGGCGTGTCGGTGTTCGAACGATATTCGACTACACGCGATTCACCCAGTTCGGCGGCTGGAGCGGATGGATCGAGGTCGACGGAGTCCGGCGCGACGTGTCGGCGGCGACCGTGTGGGGCTCACGCGATCGTTCGTGGGGAGTCCGACCGACGGGTGAGTCCGCTCCCAGCGGTGCGCCTGTCGGTGTACCGCAGTTCTTCTGGATATGGGCTCCGATCAACTTCCCGACGTTGTCGACACACTTCGACGTCAACGACGACGAGCACGGTCGACATTGGCATCAGGTCGGCGTGATCGCCCTAACAAATGGCACGCCCGCCGAGACCATGCGGTCGGTCGACTACCGCATCTCATGGCGGCCCGGCACGCGTTGGGCGCAACGATTGGAGTACGACCTCATCGGCTGGAACGATCAGGTGCACACCGTCACGCTCGCTCCGCGCTACGAGTTCCAGATGAGCGGACTTGGCTACGGCCATCCCGAGTTCGGCCACGGGATGTGGAAAGGGGAATCCGTCGTGGCCGGCGAACGAATCAGCCTGCCCGTCGCCACACCATGCACGCGTCAGCACATCCACGTGCAGGCCATCTGCGACGCTACGTACGTCGCACCTGATGGATCCACGCAGCATGGAATAGGGATCCTCGAGCAATTGGCGATCGGGCACCACCCAACGGGACTCAACGGCATCTTCGATCCGTACACCGCACCGAACGATGCAACGCCGGTGCTCCTGCCCGAAGGTTGATCACAGCGATAGCGTTCGCCACAGTGAAGAAACCGACGGTGGCCGAACGACGTAACGAGATCCTCGAGACCACGTGCGAGGTCGTGATCGAGCGGGGCTTCGCCGGTACTCGCATTGCCGATGTCGCCAGGCGACTCGAAGTGTCGAGCAGTCTCATCCACTATCACTTCGATTCGAAAGAGCAACTGCTCGCCGAAGCATTCGCGCACTATGCCAACAAAGATGTCGCCGAGATGGAAGGCGAGATCGAGAACGCCCCGACCGCGCTCGGCAAGCTCGAGCGAGTGATCCAGAACTACGTCCCCGAAGGAAGTGACGACGTCGAGTGGATGCTGTGGATCGACGGGTGGGGCGAGGCGCTGCGCAACCCGATGATGAAGAAGATCAGTCAGCAACTCGACGAGCAGTCGACCGAGTTGTTGGCCCGGATCATCCGCATCGGCGTCGAGTCGGGCGAGTTCACGTGTCCAGATCCCAATGCCGCCGCCATGCGGCTCACTGCGCTGGTCGATGGGCTGGCCGTGCAGTTTGCCGCCCACGACGGAATGATGAATCGTGATCAGCTGATCGACCACGTTCGGTTCGCGGCCGGCGCCGAGATCGGTGTCGCCGTGTCAGATTTCTCCGGCGCCGCTCGTCCTCGCACCACTCATGCTCCTTCGCCCGCCAACGACGCCGCCCTGCGACAACTCGTCAGTACGTACTCCGACACCCTCAATCGCGGCGACGCGGCAGCGTGGACCAGGTGCTGGGCCGAGGGTGCAATCTGGAACCCGGCGGGTGATGAGATCTCCGGTCGTACGTCGATCGTCGCGACGTTCGAGCGCATGATCAGTGAGATCGAATGGGTCATGCAGTCCGCACCGTTGATGGTGTTCGAGATCGACGAGGCTCGCGGTACTGGCAACGGCCGGATCACGGTTCACGAACGCTACAAGAAACGCAAGAGCGCAAAGCCGGCCACGAGGCTCGGTACATACCACGACCAGTACGTGCGTCACGGAGAATCGTGGTTGTTCGCCGAACGGCGATTCGAGGTTGTGGAAAGCACCTGAGCCGGGTCACGCGGCGAGCCCTACCGGGGAGGGGCACATCGCCAGTTCATCCGATTCGAGCACTGAAGCGAGAGCCGACCGATCCGTGATCGCACACGTGTCGAGGAGCTCGCGTCGCTGCCCAGCCGACGAGCGACGAACAGCATCCCAGCTGGGTGCTGTCAGCACGAGGGGTTCGTGCAGCGCATCGCGTGGCGCGATGACGACCAGGTCACGGCACCCGACATGCACATGACCCTGTAGGCGATGGGTCGTGTCCCATGTCAACGTCTCGGGGCGACCACCGATCAGCTCGACCAGGTAGGCATAGGCGCGGGCTCGGCATTCGTGGTCTGGCGCCGTCGGCTGAGCCTTGACTCTGGTTGACAGTGTGTTCGACATGACAGCCTCCTTCGGCGTATCGGATGTCGACACTGTGCGCTCGTTGCCTGACCCGGCCCTGATGCGGCGCTGATCTAGGGTCGAATTTCGTAGAAGGCATTGACGCTGTGGTCGATGTCGAGCTTGCGAAATCGCCGAAAGCCAGCACGGTGAGCCATTTCTCTGGCCACGTTGGCCGATAGTCCAAGCGTGCCGAGCCCGGCACCATCAGCCTCACTGAGTGCCGACGACATACAACTCAAGACGCTGATGCCGTACATCAGCGAAGCCATCGGGTTCTTGACCACATTCTGCTCGAAGGTGTCGAGCGCCTTGATGTCGACGAGGAGCCAAGTGCCATCGTCGGACAATGACGCACGGATCAACCCCATCACCTGCTGCGGATGGGTCATGTCGTGCATGCAATCGAACGTCGTGACGAGGTCGAGAGAATGATCTGTGGGCATCGGCGAGTCGCGTGGGTCGCAGAAGCGTGCGTTGGTCAGCCCGGCGGTCGTCTGCTTCTCGCCGGCGCGGTCCAACGCGTGGCGAGAGATGTCGTACCCGACAAAGGTCGATCGCGGAAACGCAGCAGCCATCAACAGCACAGCGCTACCTGCGCCGCACCCGATGTCGGCGACATGCGCTCCCGAGGTCAACCGATCGACAACGCCATCAAGCGCCGGCAGCACGGTGGGCAGCAGGTGTGCGTTGCTCCACGGCTCGAAGCTGCGCTCGATACCGACAGCGCCTTCCGATCCGTGGCTGTCGTAGTCATGACCGAGGCCGGTGACGAAGCTCTCGCGCACCCGAACGAGCGACTCCATGGTTTGTGGCAGTCGATGGAACATGCCCATTCCGAACGCCGGATGGTCGGGTGTGGCCAGCACCGCTTCGGCCTCCGGCGACAGCGAGAACCGTTGCTGGTCGTCGACGTCGATCAGTTTCGCCGCGGCTTGGTTGTAGGCCCACTCGCGGACCCAGCGCTCGTGCAGTCCGGCACGTTCTGCCAGCTCGGTTGTGGTCAGCGGCACGGCGGCGGCTCGCATGGCGTCGTAGAGGCCGAGTTGGTCCCCAAGGTGCACCATGCCGGCCGTCACGGCTCCCTCGAGCTTGCTGAAGAGTTGGAACGAGTACAGCTTGAGCTTGTCAGGATCAATCGTCATCTGGCTGCTCAGCTCGGATCGGTGAACACTGCCGGACGCTTCTCGAAGTTGGCCATGACGGCTTCGACTTGATTCGGCCCACCGACCAGCGAACCGATCACGCGCCGCTCTTCGGCGAACTGTTGGGCCGCGCCCTCGTTGAACAGGTTGTTCAGCAGTGCCTTGGCACCACGGATGGCGGCAGGACTGCGGCCGGCGATCTCGGCGGCCATCGACATCGCCTCGTCGTACGGTGTCTCGGACAGCCGTGTGGCCAAGCCAAGAACGTACGCCTCCCGCCCGTCGAACACCCGCGCCGTGAACACGAGGTCTTTGGCGACGTCGGCACGTACCAACGAACTGAGCATCAAGGTGCCGGTCATGTCGGGTACCAAACCCCAGTGCACCTCACGAACGCTCATCTGCGTGTCTGGGTGAACGATGCGGATGTCGGCACCTAGCGCGATCTGAATACCGCCGCCCAAGGCGTGCCCGTGCACTGCGGCGATGACCGGCACCGGGATCTCCTGCCAGACCCAGCACACCTGCTGACCGAGATGGGTGATCCGGCCTTCGCTCATCGCCCCGGGATTGCCGTCGTCGGACACCGGCCGATCGCCGCCGGCCATCACCTGGAACGTCGAGAAGTCGAGTCCCGCGCAAAACGACGAACCCTCGCCGCTGAGCACGACCACGCGCACTCCGGGCTCGACCTTCAGTCGTTCACCGACGTCGGCGAGCCCCTGGAACATCGCACCATCGAGTGCATTGCGCTTCTCAGGACGGTTCATGCGCACGTCGGCGATGCCGTCAGAAATCGTCAGAGTGACACGGTCGGACATGTCCCGAGTGTTGCAGATCAGACCTGCGTGCTGTCGACCAGACGCAAGCCTGTCGGCGTCGTCGACGGCTCCGCCAACGGAAGGTCGACGACGAACTCGGTGCGATGGCCGGGAAAGATGTGCTCACTGAGCAAGATCGGTTCACCCGCCGTGCTGGTGGTCAGGCGCTCGCATCGCAACACGGGACTGCCAACAGGCACCTCCAGCAGCGCAGCGTCTTCCGCACTGGCCGAAGCGGCCCCGATGGTCTGCGTGGCGCCGCGTAACGCGATACCCAACAGCTCATAGAACGGTTGGCGCTCGACATCGCGGCGACTCATGTGCTGTCCGAGCTCGGCCGGGCACCACACCGTTACGACCGCGAAGGGCTCGCCGTCGGCGCGGTTGACCCGCTTGACGCGCAAGACCTGGTCGCAGCGCAGTGTCTCGGCAACATGTGCGGGAGCGGCGACGAAGGCGAACTCGATGATCTGCCGCTGGGGGTGGATACCGCGCTCCTCCAGTTGCCGCTCGATGGTCTCCAGCTGGGTCAGCCGTTGCTGCAGCGGTGCAGTCGCCGAGAACCACCCGAACCCCTGCCGCGACTCGACCAGTCGCTCATCACGCAAGGTTTCCAACGCCCGGCGCACCGTCACCCGGCTGACCCCGAATTCGGCCGACAGATCGCTCTCACTGGGCAAGACGTGGCCTGCACCGACCGTGGCGATGCGCTGCCTCAGGACCTGGGCGATCTCTTGATAGCGAATCGTTCGCACGTCAGTCGTGGGCTTCCGCGAGTGGATTCACTTGTATTATGCTTGTCTACATCTGCACGGATTGCAAGGAGCACCCTTGCGAGTGATTTCAAGGAGCAGCCATGTCGGTCACCGCAGGAACACCAATCGAACTGGTGCAAGGCGTGTATGAGACGCTCGTCGCTCGTTGCGAGGCGGGCCGCACCAGATTCGGGCGACCGCTGACCCTGTCCGAAAAGATCCTGCTCAATCACCTGGGCGACCCGACCGCTCCCATCGAGCGGGGCGGAACCTACAACGACTTCCACCCCGATCGCGTGGCCATGCAGGATGCCACGGCCCAAATGGCCCTGTTGCAGTTCATGACCGCCGGCCTGCCAACCACGGCTGTGCCCAGCACCGTGCACTGCGATCACCTGATCTCGGCCAAGGTCGGCGCCCGCATCGACCTCGGTGTCGCCATCGACACCAACAAGGAGGTGTACGACTTCCTGCGATCGGTCAGCGCCAAGTACGGCATCGGCTTC
>JANOJI010000443.1:0-2760 GCA_031408175.1 Ilumatobacteraceae bacterium | reverse complement strand
ATTTGCTCCACAGTTCGCAGGTGTCGATGCCAGCAAGGTGCTTGTCGATCTCGGCTTGCTCTCCAAGCCGCAAACGTCGAACTGTCGTCCGGCCACAGGCGAGACGATCGGCAAGGCCAAGGCCTGCTGGGCGGGTGGCGCGGTGCAGATCTACTTGAACCTTGCGGGTCGCGACCCGGCTGTCCCTGGGTCACCGCCGCAGGTCGCGGCCGCCGACGAGGCCAGCACCGTGGCCGCGATCAAGGCTGCGTTTCTTGCCGCTGTGGATCCGAATGACTGGACCGGTGATGGTGTGCCGGAGGGCTGGAAGGTGATGGATCGCGCGTATACCAAGGCCGAAGCCCGGTACATCCCCAACGGACCCGGCAGCACCACCGACATGGCGCACCCAACACGCACCGGCGACGTGGTCGCTTTCTCGTACCCGCCGTACCAGTTCGACGGCGCCACGCCCGGCACCCTCGTGGCCCGTTCGGCGTTCTTCGGTCAGCACGGCTACGTGCCCGACATACAGGACCTGGCGAGCAACATCAACATGAGAGCGACGTTCCTGGCCGGTGGTGAAGGGATCGACCGCCGCACCGTTGAAGGCGTGCGCAGCATCGACCTCGCACCCACGATCGCCTTCATGCTCGGCGTTCCGGTTCCACAACACAGCCAGGGCAGGGTGTTGCTGGAGGTGCTGAAGAAGGGGGATCGGTACACCCCGATCTCGGTGGTCGGCCTGACCGACTTCCATGGTCAACTCGATCCCGCGACGTTGCCGATCGACGGTCGTACCATCGCTGCCGGGGGAGCGGCGCAGCTGGCGACGATGTTCGATGAGGAGGCTGCGAACCTGCCCGGCCAGACGCTGTTGCTCGCATCGGGCGACAATGTCGGTGCCTCGCCGCCGAACTCGGCGCTGCTTGACGACATGCCGACCATCGATGTCGAGAATGCCTGGGGTCTCGACGCCACGAGCTACGGCAACCATGAGTTCGACTACGGCGTCGCCCGCCTGCTGGCTCAACAGGAGCGCGCCGACTTCCCGTTCCTGGCTGCCAACATCGTCGACGAGGCGACTGGCGAGGCGCCCGACTGGGTGCAGCCATCCGCAGTGTTCACGGTCAATGGCATACAGGTCGGCGTCATCGGCGCCGACGTCAAGACCACACCAGAACTGGTCTCGGCCGGCAACACAGCCGGTCTCTTGTTCCTCGACGAGGCCGAGCGAATCGCCCTCGAATCCGAACGCCTGCGCAAACGGGGAGTCGATGTGCAGATCGTCGTCATCCACCAGGGCGCAACCCTGGGAGCCAACGTCATCGACGGCAGACCCGCTGCCCCGTGGGAAGGGCCGATCGTCGACATCGTCAGCCAGTTGCAGGACACGACGATCGACCTCGTGTTGGCCGGGCACACCCACCGGGTCGCCAACACGATGGTTGGGCACATCCCGGTTGCCGAAGGTACCAATGCCGGCACCAGCTACTCGGTGGCCCAACTGATGGTGAAGGGTCACGACGTGGTGTGGACCGGTGCTGCCACCAGATTGGCCGTCAACATTGGTGTCGCCCCGCGCGCCGATGTCAAGGCGATCGTCGACGCGGCCAACGCCGAGACGGCCGTGCTACGCAACGAGGTCATCGGAACCCAGTCCGTCGACATCAAGCGCGACAACCCTGCTCGGTTGACCGAATCGGCGATGGGCAACTTCGTCGCCGATGCAATGCGCGCCAAGTATCCGGGAGTCGATGCTGCGATCACCAACTCCGGCGGCCTGCGCGCCGACCTGGTGCTGACGCCGCCGTCGTCGGCGAATGAGGCAGTGGGCGAGATCACCTGGGGTGAGGTGTTCACGGTGCTGCCATTCGGCAACCGCACGGTGATCGAGACACTGACCACCGATCAGCTCATGGCGGCGTTGGTCAATGGCACATCGCCCTCGTGCAGCCCCGCCGTCGCCACAGGTCGCACTCCTCAGGTCTCCGGCCTGGTGATCAACTATCACTGCGACGGCGCCACGCCGGTGATCGATCTGGTCCAACGCGCGCCGGCCGGATCCGGCGGCCCGCTGACACCGATCGGCCCCGGCGAAACGATCCGTATCGTGACCAACGACTTCATGTTCACGGGCGGCGACGGCTACACGTCGTTCGCCGGTGGCACGAATGTGCTGCAGCCCGGCGACGGATTGCTCGACATCGTCGTCGACTACATCAAGGCCAACTCACCGGTCAGTGCTGTCGGACCACCTCCACCGGGTGTGGCGACTCGCCTCATCAAGGGGTAAGCGCGTCGACCATCGGATCACTCGACATCGGCACTGCGCCGGTGTCGGTGATCAATACCTGCTGTTCGAGTTTGACACCCTGCGCGCCTCCGACTGCGCCGATGTAGCTCTCGACGCACACGACCATGTTCTCGAGGAACACACCGTCGTAGCCCCAGTCGGCATAGTCGGCTGCGTAGGCGACGGTCGGGAACTCGTCGACCAGGCCCGCACCGTGGATCATCATCATGTACCGATTCGGCACGTACTCGTCGGGGACCGGCCAGCACTTCTCGCCGAACTCCTTGAACGACAAGCCCGGCTTGATCAGCTCGATGTTGGTCAGGATCTGGTCCTGGGCGATGTCGTACAGCTTGCGCTGTTCTGCTGTCGGCGACTTGCCGGGGCACACCAGCGTGCGCGAGATGTCGGCCAGATAGCCGAGCGGGCCGACCATGTCGGAGTCGAAGGCGACCAGATCGCCTGGCTCGATCACCCGATGACCT
>JANOJI010000596.1:0-5965 GCA_031408175.1 Ilumatobacteraceae bacterium | reverse complement strand
CCCGTGGCTCGGCTGACCGACTTCGAGATCGCCCCGATCGAGGCGAGGGATCCATTGGGGAACACGAATCGACGAATGAAGTCTTCGGTGTTCTTGGCGCGGTCATAGCGGTTGTCGGGAAGGCAGATCGCCTGAATCGCGGCCAAGCCATCCGGCTTCAAGCATCGCTCGATCGTGGCGAAGTAGGCGTCGTAGTCGCGCCAATCGACCGCTTCGATCATCTCGATCGAGATGACCCGATCGAACGAGCCTGACAGATCGCGCCAGTCGATGTCGAGCAGATCGACTCGGTCCGCGCACCCGGCCGCATCGACACGACGACGCGTCTCGGTGAGCTGTTCAGACGAGATCGTCGTGGTCGTGACATGACACCCAGTGCTCTCGCTCGCACGTATCGCCAAGCCGCCCCAACCGGTACCGATCTCGAGCAGTCGATGGTTCGAGTCGACTCCAAGCTTGGTCAACAGCAGGTCGTACTTGTGCAGGCTCGCGTCGGCGAGGGTGGACTCGATGGAAGCGAACACTGCCGACGAGTAGGTCATGGTCTCGTCGAGGAAGAGCTCGAAGAAGGCGTTACCCAGGTCATAGTGAGCGGCGATGTCCTCGCGGTTGCCTGTTCGGCCGCGCCGTGGAAGAGCGGCGCGAATTCGATCGGTTGCCCAGCCCGTCACGCGGTGGACCCGATTGCGGGCTGCGTCTATCGGTGTGATGTTGCGAATGATCACCCGAACGACGGTCATCGGGTCGGGACTATCCCACCAGCCCTCGATGTAGCCACGACCGAGCCCGATTGCACCCTCCCTGACGAGCGCGACATAGGCGCGGACGTCGTGCACCGTGACCTCGGCCACAAGCTCTGCGTCGTCGTGGCCGTAGATAGTGGTGCTCCGGTAGTTTGTGTCTGTCAGCTCATCGTGGACGATCAGATGGTCGTGTGCCATTCGCCGCAGCAGGGCGCGGATCAGCCGACGCGCTGCGTTGCCTGCGATCGCATGGCCGCCGGGCCGTAGCCAGGGAGTGGGGCTGCGCTGCACGCGAGACAGCAATGCCTCGGGGTGCACGTCGGTGTGTCGATCGGTCACCGTTGGGCTTGCCACGATTCCACCTTTCGCTTTTGGGGATGGGCGACGAACGGCACTCGCTTCGCCCAGAGCCGTGCCGCTTGTGCATGGATGCCTGCCGAGACTCGGTGGGTGGACGCGACGTTGTGCCGAAGTGCGATCCCCAACGAACGTCGGCTCGCAGCGTGGCGCCGCAATTGCAGTCGGCTGATCAGGATCGCGTGATCGGAGCCCGGCCTCACGACGTCGATTGCGAGGTCGAGCGAGGCGTCATCGCGATCGGCCCACAGACCGATGACGTAGTCGAACTCCTCGTCCAGGAACGGTGAAACATGTAGCACCTTTGGCATCCGACCCGTGAACTGCGTCGTCTCGAGATCTACTTCTTCTGCCTCAACCAGTTTCACGGCGTAGCGGTGTCGTTCCTTCCACGGTGTGTTGGTGACCTCGAGAACGGCGCCGACGGGCGCCTCGGCGTCGGTATCCCAAGCGACGTACAACGTGATCGGGTTGAACAGCCATCCCCACCGCCGAATCTGTGTGAGCATTCGTATCGGGCCGTCGGGTCGCCGACCGATTGTGAGCGTCAGTTGGTCGCGAACCTGGTCGCCCAGCGAGACAGTCGAGCCGTCGCCGTAGTCGTGTGCCCGGAAGTGGGCCGGTGAAGCATGAGTCGCCGACCACAGCAGATGGTGGTTGCATAGATCACTGGGCGCGTCCGGGTCGAGCCAGACATAGCTGACCGGATAGCGGAACTCGTGGACCTTCGGCGACAACCGGCGATGGAAGACTTGCCCCTCACACACGGCCGGACCTCCCGGCCTCACGCGGCCACCGCGTTCCATGGAACTCCCAGTCGTTCGCACACCCGCAGTGCCGTCGCGATGCCGTCCTCGTGGAAGCCGTGGCCCCACCACGCCCCGCAGAAGTGCACGCCGCCGATCCCGTTGATGGTCTCGAAGCAACGCTGAGCCTCGATGGCAGCGCGATCGAAGACGGGGTGTGCGTAGTCGATCGTTGCCAGCACCGAAGCCGGGTCGATGAACGCGTCACTGTTCAAGCTGACGAGGTAGCGGCGTGAACCGGGCAGATGTTGCAACGTGGTCATGTCGTACGTGAGGGTCGCCTCCTTCTGGTCCCCGCCGCGTCGGTCGTAGTTCCATGCCGCCCAGGCTTTGCGTACAGGCGAAAGCAGGGTCGTGTCGGTGTGGAGCGTGGCACGGTTCGGCTGGTATCGGATCGCGCCGAGGGTCGTCCGCTCGGCCGGGGTGGGCCTTGTCAACATGCTCAGCGCCTGGTCGCTGTGTACGGCCAGCACAACGGCATCGAATTCGGCAGGACCGTGCGCCGTCGAGACCATCACCGTGCCGGTTGCGGAGCGCTCGACGCCGATCACAGGCGAGGCCTGGCGGATCTGACCGGAGAAACGCGCCGCGATGGCGTCGACGTAGGTTCGGCTGCCTCCCGGGATGGTCCGCCAACGGGGCCGACGGCCGACTCCGAGCAGTCCATGGTTCTTCAAGAAGGCGAGCAAGCTGATCGCTGGGAACTCGCCGAACATCGATGGGTCGGCGGACCACACGGCGGCACCCATCGGTCGCAGGTGCAACTCGACGAAGTCGCGTGAGAACCGATTGGCATCGAGGAACTCGTCGAGCGAGACGGACGGATCCGGATCGGCCAGCAGTTGCCGGGCTCGACGGTAGAAGCGACCGATTTCTGACAGCATCTTCCACATCGTCGGGTTCGCCAGGTTGCGTCGGTCGGCGAACAAGGTGTCGACATTCGACGCGCGGTAGGTGAACCCGACCGTCGGCGAGGCTGGGTCGCGATCGGTGACCCCGAAGCTCATGTCGGTATCGACCGTGGCTACGCCCAGTTCGCCGAACAGACGTACCAGGTTCGGGTAGTTGCGGTCGTTGTGGACGATGAAGCCCGTGTCGACCGCGAGTTGCCCCGCTACCGGATCCTCGACATCGACCGTGTTCGAATGGCCGCCCAACCTGTGGTCAGCTTCGAACAACACCATGTCGTGGTGAGGACCGAGCACGTGCGCACAGGCCAAGCCCGAGATGCCCGAGCCGACCACGGCGATTCGGCGACGTTGAGTGAGATCGGCCATCAATGGATGCGCACGCCGGTTTGGGCGATGCACCAATCCCACAACTCGTGACGGCGTTCCGACGTGTCGGAACGCCGCGTCGACGGGAGCCGGTGGATCCGGCGGGGCTTGCGGTCCAGCCAGAAGTCGCCACTCGTGCGCACCGGCTCGCCGTCATCGGCGGCGAGCCATACGAGCGTGTCGGCACCCTCCGCTGGTGTTCGCAGCAACGGCTTCATCAGCCGTCGAAACTGCGGGAGCGATGCCTCGACGCCAGGAGTGTCGACCCAACCGGGGTGTAGGGCGTGAAAGACCACTGCCGTGCGGTCGACCCGCTGCGCCCACATCTCGTTGAGGGTCACCTGCGCCCGCTTTGCCCTCGCGTATTGCTCGCTGCCGCGATAGTCGGCGGCGGTCATCTGCAGGTTGTCGACCGTGAGTCCGGCCGCGTAGATGCCGCCCGACGACATCGTGATCACGCGGCCAGGCATGCCCTCTGGGAGCGCGGCCAGCAACCGGGTGGTCAGCAGGAAGGGGCCGAGCACCTGGCTGGCCACGGTCGATTCGATTCCAATGGAGTTCACCGATCGATGCCCCGTGAGAGCGCCGGCATTGTGGACCAACACGTCGACTCGCCGATGAGCCGCCAAGAGTTCGTCGGCCATCGCCTGAACCTGGTCGAGTTCGGCCATGTCCGCGCAGGCCATCGACAGAGCCGATGAGCCGGTGCGCACAGCGATCTCGGCTCGTACTCGCCGTGCCTTGCCGACGTCGCGGCCGGAGATCACCACGTGGGCACCGAGGCGGGCAAACTCCTCGGCCGCCTGGCGGCCGATGCCCGAGGTCGCCCCAGTGACAACGATTGTTCGCCCGGTCAGGTCGTAGCTCGCTAGTTGCGACCAACGCTCGAGCCGGGACCGCAGCTGGTAGCCGACCCTGGTGAAGCTTGGTGCGATGGGGGCTTCGATCAGTGAGTCGACGACGCTGGCGAAACTCACGAAACGATCACCACGCCGGCGAGCGCCGTGGTGAGGCCCTGTGCTGCGCGTTCGCCGATGCGCTTGAACAGCGGCTTCAGCACGAAGTCGGCCCATCGCAGCGTGCCGTTGAGCTTGAGCTCGGCGTCGTAGGTAACCCGGCAGCCGGTGGCCGCGCCGGTGACGGTGATGCGGTCGATCGAGGTCAGCAGCCGACTCCGTGCCTGGATCACCAGCAGACCAGGCTCTGGCAGATGAGGTTCGTCATAGTGCGTGGTTACATATCGAAGGGTCAGGTCACGTCCCGACTTCACGACCACATCGAACGTGGCATCGGGTCCGCCGCCCGAGCCTCCGACCTGTGTCACCTGCGTGACGCCGGGGTCCCAGTGGGCGAGGTTGCGAAGGTCGGCCATGTAGGCGAACGCAGCCTGAGCGGATTGAGGGGTGTGAACCGAGACGACGTATCGAGCCATGCTCACCAATACGTTGCGATCGGCGAGGGCGGATGCAGTGTTTCGGAACGGCCACTTTGCCGACGGTCGAAACCGATCTCGTCAAGCCGCAGGCACGCCACGCACGATGCTGACGCCGCTATGGGTCGGCACACCGTCTGACGGCTCGAGAGACACGTCGACGATCGGAAACTTGGCCGGGTCGACACCCGACGGGATCACGTAGTCGCCGTTGCCATGGAAGGGACCCAGCGAGATCATGCCCTTCACTTGGGTATCGATGAGCCACACCTCGATGTAGCTCGATGGTTCCTGGGGCAAACGACTGACGTCGAGATGCAGCACGTACGAGCTGCCGCGCTGGATGATCTCCGCCTTCCCCGACGACCCCGAACCAAGTGGGCTCAGCCCTTCGTTGGTCAACGAAGCCGCTGCAACCACGTTCTCGCCGTCGCCTCCCGAGAGCAGCCACCCACTCGCAAGGGCCAACGCCGCTGCCACGACCGCCGCTGCTCCGAACAAGGCGCGACGATGGGTTCGGCGTAGCGTGACAACCTCGTTGGCCGGACGATCCATCTTCGCAGCAATCGCGCCCCACAGGTGCGCCGGTGGCTCATCGCGCCGAAAGTCCTCGTCGGTCAGTTCACCCGCGATCATCTTCAGTTGCTCCACCGCGGCTTCATCGGGATCTGATCGGGAGTTCTCATTCATCGGTGGCTCCACTGGTTGGTCCTGCTACGGCACGTTGCAGCACGGAAAGGCTGCGACGCACGTCGCTCTTGACCGTGCCGAGTGGCAGGTGAGTCTCGGCAGCGATTTGTTCGTGGGTCAGGTCGTGCAAGAACGCGAGCTCGACGACCTGCCGGGCACGAGGGGCCAGCTGACCAAGTGCCTCAGCGAGCAACATCCGATTGGCGATCATCTCGACGTCGTCAGATCGAATGCCGGTCAGTTCTGCATCGTTGTCGCCCGAGTCGATAAGCGGCTGACGACCCTGTCGGCGCAGGTGATCGATGGCCTTGTTGCGGGCGATCGCCATCAGCCAGCCGCCGAGTCCGCCACGGTTGGGATCGTAGGACCGCTGCGCGCGCCAAGCGGCGACAAACACGTCCTGGGCCACTTCGGTTGCGTCGTCGTGACCAACCGTTCGTCGGCAGAACGTGTACACCATCGAGCCATACCGGTCGTACACAGTCCGAACGGCAGCGTCGCCACCGTCGGAGAACGACTTTTCCAGTTCACTGCGTTCACGGGTCTCGGCCGCGCGGTCGGGCACAGTTCGACTGTATCGACGATCGACGCCGGCAGACCACCGAGCCGGGCCACCGCCTGGCGCACTGCCAGCCCCCGAGGAGGCCGACAGTGCGGGGG
>JANOJI010000546.1:0-11520 GCA_031408175.1 Ilumatobacteraceae bacterium | reverse complement strand
GCGGCGGTGCCGATCGCAGCGACCGCGTCCGCGTCGTCGCTCCTTGCGTCCCTGACTTGGCGAGTGCTGCCCATCCGGTCGCCTTGCTATCCTCCTATCAGGAGTAAGTTTTACTCCTACAAGGAGTATCTGTCAATGGCGGAGCGTGAACTCACCACCACGTCCTATGCAATCCTCGGCCTTCTCGCCGCCCAGCCGTGGTCGACCTACGAACTAGCGAAGCAGATGCGCCGCAACCTTCACTACCTGTGGCCGCGCGCGGAGAGCAACGTGTATGCGGAGCCGAAGCGGCTCGCCGCCGCAGGTCTAGCGAAGGCCCGCTCAGAGGCGACCGGCCTGCGTCGTCGCACCGTCTACTCGATCACACCCGGAGGACGGCGCTGGCGTGGCCCTGGGCAGAGTTGGCGGTCATGGGCGCCGGGCAGGCGGCGGCAATCTTGCAGCGCAGAGCCACGCCCGAGGAACGTGCCGCCTTTGAGCTCGACTACGCCGAACGACTACTGAACCCGTACATCGCCGCCGAGCGCGGCTACATCGACGGAGTCATCGAGCCGGCGGAAACGCGCCAGGTGATCGCCGAAGCTCTGATGATCCTGATCGACAAGCGCGAAGCACTGGTGTCGCGCCCCCACGACAACACACCGCTCTAAGCATCGATGTAGATGCACTCTTCCGGACAATCCTCGGCGGCGTCGAGTACCGATTCGAGGAAAGCGTCATCGACGACCGCAGCCACATTGCTGGCGTACATTCGTCCGTCGATCGTCACATAGGCAAGACCGTCTGACGCGAGCGTGAACACCTCCGGGCAATCCTGAACGCACAGTCCCACACCGCTGCACGCGTCCTGATCAATCCACACTTTCATCTCAACCTCCGACACAGGTTGCCCGCAGAACTCTGCTCCCGACACGTATGGCAGGCATAGAAGGTTTGGTGGAGCGGATCTAGAAGCCGGTTTGGCCGTCGGTGAACTCGCGAAGGATGTCGACATGACCAGCGTGCCGCGCGGTCTCCTTGGTCATGTGCAGCAGTATCCATCGCAGCGTCACGATCCCGAAGTAGTCCTGAGGAATGATGCTTCGAATCTCCAGCGAGGGCGACTGTTGAACGATCTCGCGGGACCGATCGATTGCCGCCAGGTAGTCGGTCACGACCTCGTCGACCGACGAGACCTGGAATCCACCGCGAAGGACGCGTCGATATCGACGGCTTCGTCGGGCTGACCGAGAAAGAAGTGCTCGAACCAACCACGTTCGCACCAGGCCAGATGCCTGACGACGCCGAGCAACGTCAGGCCGGTCGGCGTCACGACGACGGTGGCCTTCTCGAGAGTCAGGCCGTCGAGCTTGCGCACGACGACGCTGCGGTTCCAATCCAGCGAGTCGAGCAGCTCGGCATCGTCGAGGTCGCGCGCCACCTCCATCGAGCCACTGTAGAACAGTGGATGTCCGGCACCGGTGGGATCGATTCACGCGGCCGCCGCTAGTCTCACCAAATGGGGAGCAAGCCCTGATCCTTCCTTCGTGTCACTTAGGGGAACAACATGCCCGACACCATCACCATCATCGACGATCGCACCGGCAAGCAGGTCACGGTCCCCATCACCGACAACATCTTTCCCGCCAGTGCCGTGCGTGAGCTGGATCCGTCGCTGTTCATCTACGACCCCGCCTACATGCAGACGGCGGCGTGCCAGAGCTCGATCACCTATCTCGACGGCGAGGCCGGCATTCTCCGCTACCGCGGCTACCCCATCGAGCAACTTGCAGAGCACAGCACGTATCTGGAGGTGGCCTACTTGCTGCTCAACGGCGAGCTACCGAATCCTGTCGAACTCGAGCAGTGGAAGTACGACGTCACCAGTCACACGTTCATCCACGAGAACATGCGCAAGCGATTCGTCGACGGATTCCACTACGACGCTCACCCGATGGGCATGCTGGTCAGCTCGATCGCTGCGCTCGGCACGTTCTACAACGACGCCAAGGACATCGACGTCAAGGAGAGTCGCGACAAGCAGATCTTGCGACTGATCGCCAAGATGCCGACGCTCGCGGCGATGTGCTATCGCTTCTCGGTCGGCCTGCCATTCGTGTATCCCGACAACAACCTCAGCTTCCCAGCCAACTTCTTGAACATGATGTGGAAGATCGGCGCATATGAGGTTGATCCTCGGCTGGAGCGAGCGATGGATGTGTTGTTCATCCTGCACGCCGATCACGAACAGAACTGCGGCACCACAGCCATGCGCGTCGTTGGCTCGAGCCAGGCCGATCCGTACTCGGCGACTGCCTCGGCGGCGTCGGCGCTCTACGGCCCACTGCACGGAGGCGCCAACGAACAGGTCGTACGCATGCTCACCGAGATCGGATCGATGGACCAAGTGCCGGCGTTCCTCGACGACGTCAAGTCAGGAAAGGGCCATCGCCTGATGGGCTTTGGTCATCGGGTCTACAAGAACTACGACCCACGGGCCACGATCATCAAGCAGACGGCCTACGACGTGTTCGAGGTCACCGGCAAGAATCCGCTGCTCGACATCGCCTTGAAGCTCGAGGAAGCCGCCCTGAACGACGACTACTTCGTCAGTCGCAAGTTGTACCCCAACGTCGATTTCTACTCCGGCCTCATCTATCAGGCTTTGGGTTTCCCGGTGGCGATGTTCACCGTGTTGTTCGCCATCCCGCGCACCGTCGGCTGGCTGTCGCACTGGCAAGAACTGCTGGGCGACAAGGATCAGAAGATCAGCAGGCCCCGCCAGTGGTACACCGGCACCGGGGTACGCGACTACCTCCCGATGTCGAGCCGCTGAACCAGAGCGTCATACCAACCACCGGCCAAAAGCGCACCCAGCCCGAACATGGCAACGGCCGAAAGCGTCGAAAGTCGTCGTACCCGGGAATGAGTGGCAAGACGCATGGGCCGATGGTCGAGGTGACACCCGCGCCGTACAGCGCAACCGACGCGAGCGCCAGGGACATCACGCCACGTCAGCGTGGGTGCTCGACGGGTCGACGCCCAACAGCACTCGGATCGCGTCCTCCGTCGAGTCGTACGAGCCTTCGCCGAAGTGTCGAACGCGCAATCGCCCTTCGGAGTCATGCAAGTAGAAGGCCGGCCAATAGTGGTTGTCCCACGTGCGCCAGACGTCGCGCTCGGGATCGAGCGCGACGGGGAAGGTGATCCCATTGTCGACCACGTACTCGGAAACATTGTCGGCCACGGCTTCGAAGGCGAACTCCGGGGTGTGGATCGAGACGATCGTCAGACCATCGCCGGAATAGCGCTTGTGCCACGCCTTCACATGGGGATCGGTCATCACTTCTGTTCCGTCGTCATCACTTCTGTTCCGATCGGCGCCGGGTTCGTAGCGGCGGGCGCCGGGCTGTTGGTGTCGTCACCACATGCCACCAGCCCCATCGCTGCGATTGCCGTGACCACTACTGCACGCTCCAATCCATTCACGCTCTCATCTCCTTTGACGTCGTCGAAGACGGCATTCCGCCTCGACGCCATCATGCGGACCGAATTTGTCAGGCACGGTGCGAGAATCGAAACATCCGAGAAACTCCCAACACCTGCCATTTCCACGACAGTGCCGCGTCCGTATGGTGCATGACGTGAACAACGGTGCGGCGCGGATTCTGGTCGTCGATGACGAGCCAACGGTGCGCGAGGTCGTTGTGCAATATCTTCAGCGCGACGGCTACGTCGTTCACGAATTGGATCGCGGTGATCTTGTCGGCGAGGCGGTGGCGACGTTCCGTCCGGACCTCATCGTGCTCGACATCATGCTGCCCGGCATGTCGGGCCTCGACATATTGCGGGCGATCGGTCCGAACAAGATTCCGGTGATCATGCTCACGGCTCGAGTCGAGGAATCCGATCGAGTGCTCGGTCTCGAACTGGGAGCCGATGACTACGTCACCAAGCCATTCTCCCCACGCGAACTCGTGGCCCGCGTGCGCACGGTCCTTCGCCGTGCGCAGCCATCGACGGACTCGCCGAAGACGCTGCGATTCGACAACCTCGTCATCGAACGTCCTTCCCGTGAGGTCACCGTCGGATCGAGGGTCGTTGCCTTGACCGCTAAGGAGTTCGACCTGCTCGCTTTCCTGGCGACGAGCCCACGCCAGGTGTTCTCGCGCAGTCAGATACTCCGCGACGTGTGGGACTCGTCGCCCGAGTACCAGGACCCGGCGACCGTCACGGTGCATGTCCGGCGACTTCGTCACAAGATCGAGGCAGACCCGGAGAACCCACGTTGGATCACCACGGTGTGGGGTGTCGGCTACAGGTTCGAGCCATGAGTTGGCGATTGATCGGCTGGTTGACCGCCATCTTCGTGGCCGCGCTTGTCTTTGCTGAGATCCTGTTGCAACCACCCAACAGCGACGAGCGGCTGCACCTCATGGCAATACTCGGCGCTCCAGCGCTGGCGACAGCAGTGCTCGTGCCGCTGCTCGGCAAATGGGTGTCGGCGCGAAGCAGCGTGGCCGGTACCGCCCTCTTTGTCGGGCTGTGCTCATTGACGCTCGGCGCGGTCACCACATCTGCGGCGTCGAACGCCATGTTCCTCTCTTCGCATGACTACCGGCTCTTCCTTGTGGTGCTGGTGTTGTCGAGCGGCATCGCCCTTGCGGTCGGTTCCCACCTCACCAGACCACTGGCCACCGACATCGCCCGGGTCGGTGAGGTTGCCGAACGGGTTGCCGCCGGAGATTTGACCGCCCGCACAGGCGTCACTCGCCGCGACGAGGTCGGCCGCACTGCGCGGGCCGTCGACTCGATGGTGGTCACGCTCGACGAGGCCTCGACCGAACGCGCCAGAACCGCTAGCGCCCGGCAACTGCTCTTCACCAGCATCGGTCACGACCTGCGTACCCCCCTGGCAGCGATGCGCGCCGCAGTGGAGAGCCTGCAGGATGGCATCGCGCCGGATCCGGATCGCTACTACGGGATCATCGGAGGCCAGCTCGACAATGTCGAAGGCCTGCTAGATCAACTCGTCGAATACGCCCGCATCGAGTCAGGCGTCAATAAGCGAGAGCGAACCACCGTGTCGATCGCCGAAATCGCTCACGAGGCGGTCGAGGCGTTGTCGCCTGTCGCTCATCGGATGGACGTCGATGTGCACCTCGAGTCCGACGGTCCTGCGGTCGTTGTAGCCAGCACCACCGATATGTCGCGCGTGCTGCGCAACCTGCTCGAGAACGCCATCCGGCACAGCCCGTCCGGGCAATCAGTGAATGTCGCCGTACGAACAGGGCCACAGATCGAAGTCGCCGTGCGCGATCACGGACCCGGCTTCCCGGACGACTTCCGCGACCACGCATTCGAACCCTTCACTCGCGCCGACCCGGCCCGCGACACGCGCACCGGGCATTCAGGGCTCGGCCTCGCCATAGCCCGCGCCCTCGTCGAAGCCCACGGCGGGCATATCTGGCTCGCCGCTGGTGCTGGTGGCGATGTGCGTTTCTCGATTCCTCGAAAGGAACCAGCATGATCGAATCACCGAGTTCTCCGGCGCCGGTCGACGTGATGCCACCGCCACCCGTACCAGCTCAGGCGCCAACGCCGCGTCTCTACGGCACCGTTGCCGGCCTGGTCGCCGGCGCCGTGGCCGTCACCATGGGCATGCTGATCGCCGGCATCATCGATGTCGTCTCGCCGATCGATGCGGTTGGCAGCGAGTTCATCGATCGTGTGCCGCCGTGGCTGAAAGAGCGGGCCATCCAATGGTTCGGCACGAACGACAAACTGGCACTTCGAATCGGGATCGTCTCCGTGCTCGCCATCGCCGCGCTGCTCGTCGGCTATCTCGCGGTGCGCCGCGTCGTTGCCGGTGTCATCGGTATCGGTCTGTTCGGCTTGGTGGGGGCGCTCGCTGCATGGCACCGCCCGGGCGAGTCGGCCGCTGCGGCGCTTCCATCCTTGCTCGGCGCAGTGATCGGAATCCCGTTGCTCATCTGGTTGGTCCGCCCATCCCGGCCGCGCCCCATCGAGACACCGGGCCGTTCACGGGTGCCGCTCGGGTGGGATCGAAGGCGTTTCCTCGTCTCGACAGGTTCGGCCGCTGCAGTCGCAGTCGTCGCCGGAGCACTTGCCGAGGCGCTCGAACGCAGCCGCGTCCGCTCGATCCGCCAAGCCATTCCCGACGCGCTTCCGCAGCTTGCTGCCACCAGCGGCACAGCAATTGACGTGCCCGCTGGGGCCACGCTCAGCCCCGTTACCCCGTTCATCACACCGAACGACGATTTCTATCGCATCGACACAGCGCTGTCATTCCCGCGGATCAACCTGCCGAATTGGAAGGTCGATATCGTCGGCATGGTCGACAAGCCGCTGTCGTTGACCTACGACGATCTCTTGGCTCGCTCGCAGGTCGAGCGCATCGTCACGTTGTGCTGCGTGTCGAACGAGGTCGGCGGCGACCTCATCGGCAACGCCTCATTTCAAGGGGTCATGCTTGCTGACGTGCTGAACGAGGCAGGGGTGCAAGCGGGTGCCGAGCAGGTGTTCAGCACCAGCCTCGATGGATGGACGTGCGGATTCCCGGTCGAGGTTGCCCTCGATGGGCGCGATGCAATGATCGCGTTGGGGATGAATGGAGAACCGTTGCCTCTCGAGCACGGCTTCCCAGCCCGGCTCGTTGTTCCAGGGCTGTACGGATACGTCAGTGCAACGAAGTGGTTGAGCAAGATCAAGATCACCACGTGGGACGCGGACGAGGGCTTCTGGGTTCCTCGAGGATGGTCGCGCGAGGCCCCGATCAAAACCCAGTCGCGCATCGACGTCCCCCGGAGCGGCGAGACCGTTGCGGCAGGTTCGGTCAAGATCGCCGGCATCGCCTGGGCGCAACACCGAGGAGTGGATCGCGTCGAGGTTCGAATCGACGATGGCCCATGGCAAGAGGCTCGCCTGGCTAGTGACGTCACTGACGATGCATGGCGGCAATGGGTAGTCGACTGGGATGCGACGCCCGGCAAGTACACCATCCAGGTCCGCGCGACCGACAAAGCCGGCGACACTCAAACGGCTGACCTCGCTCCTCCCGACCCCGACGGAGCCACCGGCTACCACACCCGCACCGTCAAGGTCGCCTGATTCCGGCAGCGTTTGTGAGCTGGCGCCCCGATGCGGGGCCAGAGTCATCAAACGCAACGGCGACCCGAAAGCGTTTGTGAGCTGGCGCCCCGATGCGGGGCCAGAGTCATCAAACGCCGGACATGGGGCGATGATCAGCCGATGTCGATCATGATCTTGCCGGCGTTGGCGTTGGCGGCCATGTGCCGATGGGCGTCGGCGATCTGATCGAACGGATAGCGGCTATCGATGATCGGCCGCAGCATTCCGCTGTCGAAGAGCGGCAACATCTCAGCAGCGAATCGGCGGGTGAGCGCAATCTTTTCTTCGATCGGCCGAGCGCGCAGCATCGTCCCGGTCCACGACGCACGCCGGCTCATCAAGGCGTACACGTTGACGGGCACAGTGCTGCCACCCATCAGCCCAACCTGAATGATGTGGCCCTTCATCGCAACGGCTTGAAGGTTGCGTTCGATCTCGTCGCCGCCGACGACGTCGAGGATGGTGTCGAATCCTTCGGGGACGAATGCCCTTGCCTCGTCGAGCCATGCGGCCGGTGATCGTTGCAACACCACATCGGCACCGAGTGAACGACACAGTTCCATCTTGCTCTCGGAACACGTGACGGCGATACGGGCACCCACGGCTTTGGCAATCTGAATGCTGGCGGTGCCGACGCCAGAGGCTCCGGCATGCACCAGCGCCCATCGACCCGACGTCAACCCGCCCTGCAGGACGAGCGCATCCCACGCCGTCAGGAACACCTCTGGGATGGCCGCGCCGTCCGCCACGCCCACGACGCTCGGCACCCGCATCACTTGACGCTCGTGGGTCGCGATCAGCTCGGCGTATGCGCCTCCGGCTTCGATGCCCATCACCTCGTCGCCCGGCTTCCACATCGTCACCCGGTCACCGATCGAGTCCACAACGCCGGAGAACTCCAAGCCTGGTATCTCCAGATCGGAAGGTCGCGGGTTCGGGTACAGACCCATGACCTGTAACAGATCGGCACGATTCAGCGCTGTTGCCCGCACCCGCACGACGACGTCTTCCGGCCCGCCGGCCGGGTCGGGCACGTCTTCGATCGTCAGTGACTCTGGACCACTATGGGAGCGAAGGACGACGGCACGCATCACGCCAGTCTCACACGGCGCCGAGGCGCACTAGGCCTCGTCGACGAGTCGGACCTCACCTGCGATGGGGTCGACATCGATCAACGCACCATCGGGGATGTCGGTGAGTGCGCCACGCGCACCAACGACCGCCGAGATACCAAGCTCGCGCGCGAGCACGGCTGCGTGACTGAGCGAACCACCATCGGCGGTCACGATCGCCGCGGCCAAGGTGAGCACCGCGTTGTAGGCCGGAGTCGTGCAAGGCACCACCAACACATCGCCGCGACGCAACCGATCAATGGCCTGCTCAGGCGAATTGGCGCGGCAGGCACGGGCGCGCACGATGTGATCGCCGACTCCGACACCTGTGAGACCACCCGTCGAGCGCGCACCTCCCATACCGAGCTGCTCGATGACGATCTGCACCATGCGCACAACGTCGGCAAGCGGCTTCGGCAGCAGTTCGAGCGGTGGCGCCGGCTCGGGCTCACCGAGACTCATGGGCGCGTCGAGCGTGGCGAGTTGCTGACGGTGCTCGCGACGCCGCAGGAGCTCTGCAGCGTCCACGCCTCGACCCGTCACGGTCGGCAACGAGATCTCGTGATGGTGTAGCTCGAGCGCATCGGCGGCCTGTTCGGCGCAGCCCGCGGCGACCATGCGCCTTCCTACCTCCAACATCGCCAGGCGAAGAAGCCCGAGCGGCCATTCGGCGGTCGTCGGACCGTTGTCGTCGCGCAGATTCATCGCCGATCTGGCCTCCTCCAACCGGCTGTCGAACTCCTCCTGATGAGCGACGGGTACACGTGACCGG
The DNA here is from genome assembly GCA_031408175.1 of Ilumatobacteraceae bacterium. Taxonomy (GTDB): domain Bacteria; phylum Actinomycetota; class Acidimicrobiia; order Acidimicrobiales; family Ilumatobacteraceae; genus JAENVT01. Next base: position 2,505 of record JANOJI010000546.1, on the reverse strand, counting down.
ATGACCTCGATCCGATGATGCAACCCGTCGCCAACGGCGCGGTCGGCGCCGTGCAGGATGGTCGACAACACGACATCGGGGATCTCGGCCAGGGTCACGCCGTCGATGTCGTACCGACTGATCATGATGGCCCCGCGGTACTCCAGATACCGGTCGAGATCATCTGCGGCTTCGGTGCTGATCGCCCGCACGCCGTCGAGATCGCGTGGCACGTGTCCTGAGTTCTCGACGGCCGTTCGCAACCGCGCCAGCACGTGCATTGGACCGACGGTCGACGGCGATGCCCCTTCGAGCAGCGGGATTGCATCCTTCGGCTCGACGCCCCATTCCCGGCACCCAGCGAGGTACGACCCGATGGGCCCGAGGTCATAGCCGTGCAACCAGAAGTGGTGCTCCCAACTGGCGAGGCAGTGTTCGACCACGCCTTGAGCGTGTTCGACAAGGGCCGGGTCATCGAGCTCGCTGAGATCGACTTTCTGGATGGCGAGGTTGCGCGACTCGATCAGCGCCCGCCCACCATGTTCCCAGTCGGCAACAACTTTGCGCCACGGTCGTTCGATGCGCGATCTCTCAGCAGCCTTCGTACGTCGGCGAAACTCGGGATGGAAGCGACCGACGGCCTTCAGCACGAACCTCGGTGGCAGGTTCTTCGCCGGCCGATCGGGGGCCAGCAGCGGTCGCAAACGGGTGTACATGAAACCATTCACGAAACGGCAGTCGAGCGTGTCGGCCGGCGTGCCGAGTTCGGCGAAAACTCTGCGCATACCCGCTGGCATCGCCAGGCCTTGGATGTGTTGAACGAGCGCAGTTTCGCCGCCCACGAAGTGAGACCGATCGAGTTCCCAATAGCCCGGTCCCGGGGCTTCCCACGTCACCATCAGCGTCCTCCTCCCGACGCAACCATACGCCGCTGCGAAGGCGGCGGATCACACGTTTTCGAAACGGTGGTGGTGCAGCCGAGCCGGTCAGTCCACCGTGGCGTGCAGGCGTCGATCGAGTGCGTCGAGGAACTCCTCTGTACTCAGGAACGGGGCATCCTTGGCAATCAGGATCGCCAGATCCTTGGTCATCTCGCCAGCCTCGACCGCCTCGACACACACGTTCTCGAGCGCCTGGGCGAATCTGACGACCTCGGGCGTGTCATCCATTCTGCCTCGGTACGTCAATCCCTGCGTCCACGCATAGATCGAGGCAATCGGGTTGGTCGAGGTCTTGTTGCCCTTCTGGTGTTCGCGATAGTGGCGGGTGACTGTTCCGTGAGCAGCCTCGGCCTCGACGGTCTTGCCATCAGATGTCATCAGCACCGACGTCATCAAGCCGAGCGACCCGAAGCCTTGGGCCACCGTGTCGCTCTGCACATCGCCGTCGTAGTTCTTGCACGCCCACACATAGCCACCCTCCCACTTCATCGCCGCTGCCACCATGTCGTCGATCAAACGGTGCTCGTACGTGAGCCCGAGAGTATCCATCTCGGCCTTGAACTCCGTCTGGTACACCTCCTCGAAGATGTCCTTGAACGAGCCGTCGTAGGCCTTGAGGATGGTGTTCTTGGTGCTGAGGTACACGGGATAGTTGCGGATGATGCCGTAGCGCAGCGACGCCCGGGCGAAGTCGCGGATGGAGTCGTTGTAGTTGTACATCCCCATGGTCACGCCGCCGTCGTCGCCGAAGTCGGCGATCTTCATCTCGACCGGCTCACTGCCGTCGGCAGGCACGAATGTCATCATCACCGTGCCGGCACCCGGCACCTTGTAGTCGGTGGCCTTGTACTGGTCGCCGTGGGCGTGACGGCCGATGACGATCGGCTTGGTCCACCCGGGCACCAGGCGGGGGATGTTGGAGATCACGATCGGCTCTCGGAAGATGACTCCGCCGAGGATGTTGCGGATGGTTCCGTTGGGACTCTTCCACATCTTCTTCAGACCGAACTCCTCGACGCGGGCTTCGTCGGGTGTGATCGTGGCGCACTTCACGGCGACACCGTGCCGCTTGGTGGCGTTGGCCGAGTCGATGGTGACCTGATCGTTGGTGGCGTCGCGGTGCCCGATGCCGAGGTCGTAGTAGTCGAGTTCGATGTCGAGGTACGGAAGGATCAGCTTGTCTTTGATGAACTGCCAGATGATGCGGGTCATCTCGTCGCCGTCCATCTCGACAATGGGATTCTCGACCTTGATCTTTGCCATCTGCTGTGTCCTTCGCTGACGGGAACTTGTATCCGACTTGTACAGGGTAGCGAGCAACCCGCACCTGGACCCAACCCCGGCCGGTCCGGATACCTAAGGTTCGCGCGTGGACTTCCCCTGGCCGCCCGAGCAGATCGATCTGCGCGAGCGGGCCCGCAAGGTCGCCACCGAGGCGGTCACCGAGTACGGCAGGCACAACGATTCGTGGATCAACGGCTACTCCAAGGAGTTCGCCAAGGAGATGGCGGCGCACGGTTGGATTGGTATGACGTGGTCGCGACCGAGCTCTATCTCAAGCGGCTGATCGTCGGCGGGCTCGAGC
>JANOJI010000532.1:0-6111 GCA_031408175.1 Ilumatobacteraceae bacterium | reverse complement strand
CGCACGGAGATCCCCGTGGGTGCCAGCTTGGGGATGAATCCTGTGCCGGAGACCGTCGCTTCGGTCGGGCGACACGTGGAGCAGGGATACAAGCGGATCAAGCTGAAGATCGAACCCGGTTGGGATGTCAAGATCCTGTCGGCCGTGCGCGCCGAGTTCCCCGACATCGAGCTCACGGTCGACGCCAACTCGGCGTACTCGCTCGACGACCTCGACACGCTGCACGCGATCGACGAGTTCGATCTTCACTACATCGAGCAGCCATTGCACTGGGACGACCTCACCGACCATGCCACCCTGGCTCCACAGATGAATACGCGGCTGTGCCTCGACGAGACGTTGACGTCGCCCGCTCGCACCAAGGCCGCGCTCGACCTCGGCGCCTGCGCGGTGGTGAATGTGAAGATCGGCAGAGTCGGCGGGCTAGCAGCGACCAAGCAGATCCACGATCTGTGCGTCGCTCGTGGGGTATCGATGTGGTGCGGCGGGATGCTCGAGACCGGTATCGGTCGCGCTCACAACATCCATGTGGCGACCATGCCCGGCTTCGTCTATCCAGGCGACACCGCGTCGGCCAGCCGCACCTATGCGCGCGACATCACCGAGCAGGAACTGGAAGCCACCGACGGCATCATGCCGGTTCCAACGGGCCCGGGAATCGGCGTCACCCTCGACCGGTCGTTTCTCGAATCGGTCACCGAGTCGATGGAGGTCATTCGCAGGTGACCATCGCGTTTCGTGAGCTGCGCACCGCCGCCGAACTCGCCGCGATGCCAGTGTTGGAAGCGCGTGTCTGGGGCGATGTTGACCTGGTCGCGGTGAATCTGTTGGTCGCCACGATCAGCGAGGGCGGCATGGCGATCGGCGCGTTCGACGGCGACCGCCTCGTCGGATCCGTATACGGGTTCGCCACGCACGAGCCGCATGTCCTGCACTCGCACTACTTGGCGGTGGACCCCGACTATCGACGCACGGGGCTGGGCGTGGCCTTGAAGCAGCATCAGCGCGAGTGGTGTGTCGCCAATGGGCGCACGGCGATGCGCTGGACCTTCGACCCGCTGCAGCTTGGCAACGCCCACCTCAATCTCCGATCGCTCGGCGCGGTCGGTGTGCAGTATCACGCCAACTTGTACGGACCGATGGGCGGCATCAACGGCGGCCTGCCGAGTGATCGCCTGGTCGTCGAGTGGCAGCTTTTCGGCGACAGATGTACCGGCGACGAGTCGGTCGAGATCGTGGTTCCACCGGTCACCGCGGATGAGATCGCCTCCGCCGCACGCCATGCGTTCGAGGCTCGTATCGGGCTTCGAGACGCTATGCAGCCGCTGTTGGGCGACGGCTGGCTGGTGATCGACGTCGACCGTGTCGGCCGCACCTACACCCTCAGCCGTTGACACCCTGCCGTTTTCCATCGACGACGGCGTCGGCGAGTTGCGGGAAGACCTTACTGACCTTGGCCGTGAGCCAATCACCGTACGTGCCGCTGAGATCGCGGAGATTGGCCCGATCCCAGCGCCGATCGGCATCGATCGGCGCTGTCCAACTGTCGTCGAGATCAATCGTCTCGATCACCGCATCCCACCCTGGATCCAGGAAGAACGGCAGCGAGTATCGATCGGCCGTCGAACTGTTCCGGGCTCGATGAGGTGTCGAGCGGTATCGACCACCGGTCAGTCGGTCCAACATGTCGCCGAGATTGCAGATGATCAGCCGCGGGTCGTGCGGTGCGTCGATCCACTCCTCACCGACCTTCACCTGCAGCCCGGCTGTGCCGTCGTGGGCCAGCAGTGTCAGCAGCCCATAGTCGCTGTGTTCGGCAACACCCCAGCGATCAACACCATCTCGTGGGTGCGGTGGGTATCGGAAGATGCGGAAGAGAGGGGTTGGATCGGCCGTCAGGTCGTTGCGGAAGAATGCGGCGTCGAGTCCGAGGCCTTCGGCCATCAGTGACAGCACGCGCTGGGCGAGCGGCTCCATTGTTGCCATCCATTCGGTCACCAACGGTCGCAACGATGCCGGTTCGGTTGGCCAAATGTTGGGCCCATGCATCGGCCTGCTGTCGACCGGCAACTCGCGACCGAAGTAGTAACCCTCTTTGAGATCGGCGACACCCGATGTCAGCTCGCCGCCCAGCGGAAACCATCCTCGCCACGCCGATCCACCGTGGGCGAGGGCGACGCGTTGCTTCTCGTCGTCGCTTCGACCGAAGAAGTCGATCGCGACGCCGAGCACATCGCGTCGCAGGTCGTCGTCGACACCGTGGTTGCGAATCGCAAAGAAACCGAAGGTGCGGCACGCATGGTCGATCTCGCTGGGTGCTGCCGGCAAGGTGATGTCGATGATCGGCAGCATGCTGCGCAGCCTAAAGCGAAGCGGGGGAGTAGGGGCCCGCCGTGTCAGAATCGACGTTCGTGACCACGGCCCAACTGATTGTCGTTGGGGCGGCGGTCTTCGTGGCCGCATTCATGCAGATCGTGGCCGGCTTCGGCTTCGCTCTGCTCGCCGTGCCACTGATGACGTTGGCGATCGAGCCGAAGATCGCCGTCGTGGTCAGCACCCTGACGGGCATCTTCGTCACGAGTTGGCAGGCGTACAAGGACCGAGCCGAGGCCGACAAGGTGTTGGTGCGACGAATGACGATCGGGGCGTACGTCGGAATGCCGTTGGGGCTTCTCGTCTTCGTCTCGGTCAACGACAATGTGTTGAGGTTCTTGCTCGGACTCGCCGTGCTGGTGGCGGTCGTTCTGCTGGCCATGCGCGTCAACCTGCTTCACGTCGGCCCACGGCTCGACTACGGCTCGGGCTTCATCTCAGGTGTCCTGGCTACATCGCTGTCCACCAATGGGCCGCCGCTCGTGTTCGTTCTGCAGGCGCGACAGTTGTCGGCGGTCACGTTTCGGGCGACGATCTCGACGGTGTTCGCGTTGAGCAACATCGGTGGATTGGCTCTGTTCATCGCCTCCGGCAAGATCACCCGCGACGGCGTCGTCGCCGCTGCCGTCACCATTCCGGCCATGCTGTTCGGGCAGCTTCTCGGCTTCCCGATCCGCAAGCACGTTCACGGCGAACGGTTCAGATGGCTGGTCCTCGTGCTCTTGGTTGTCGCGGCGATCAGCGCCATCATCAATGCGATCGTGTGAGGGGACGAGTCGTGTCATGCCCATAGCGCTCGCCGCAACGATGATCGCTGCCATCGCCAATTGGTACTCGCGGTGGAAGCCGAACGATCGCCTCGAATTGGTCTCCAAGCCGCTGACCACCGTCGGGGCGATCGCCATTGCCGCGCTCGCCGATGGACCGGACGGGGCAACGATCGTCACCATCGTCGCCCTGGCCTTGTGTCTTGTCGGTGATGTCGCGTTGCTGCCTGCCGTCGACCGCTTCGTTGTGGGGTTGGCGGCGTTCCTGCTCGGCCACATCGCCTTCATCGTGATGTTCGTCTCACGGGGCCTCGACCGGTGGCTGCTGGCCGGCGTAGGCATCGTCGGTTGTGCGGCGCTACTCCGAACCGTTGCTATGCCGATCGTGCGTGGCGCCGGAACGAAGGGACTCGGTATCCCGGTGCGCGCCTATCTCGTGGTGATCTCGACGATGTGCGTCATTGGCTGGGCAACCGGAAACTGGCTGATCATGCTCGGCGCGACAGCGTTCATCATCAGCGACGCAATCCTCGGTTGGGGTCAGTTCGTGGCCGAACGTGCCTGGATACACCTGGCCATCATGGTCACGTACCACATCGCGATCGTGTCGCTCGCCGCAAGCCTGGCGATCTAGCTGTACATCTATCCGGCGAACATTTGCAGCCACTGTTCGGCCGACTTCGGCCGGAAGACGTAGTTGTTCTGGCAGATCGATTCCAATGACGCGCTGGATGGCGCCGAGTACTGGTGCCCCGGATACACAACGGTTGTGGCCGGCATGGTTGCGAGCTTCTGCAGGCTTGTGTACATCTCCGCGGCGTCGCTGCCGGGCAAGTCGGTACGGCCACATCCGTCGAGGAACAACGTGTCGCCGCTGACCAATCGTCCTTCGACGTGAAAGCACTGGCTGCCCGGTGTGTGTCCGGGAGTGTGGATCAGCGTGATTTCGATCGATCCGACCTGCACGACGTCGCCGGGCTCGTGCACCGCGAGATGGGAGTCGCCGACACCGGTCGTGCGTCGCACCCACGGCACCTCGTCGCGTTGCACATGGATCGGACAGTCGACGCGCTCGAGCAACGCGGCGATGCCTTCGATGGTGTAGCCCATCATCGATCCGCCGACATGATCCGGGTGGTAGTGCGTGGCCAACACCCCGATGACCCTCATGTCGTCGGCGGCGACAGCGTCGAGTAAGTCCCCCACCGCGTAGGCCGGATCGACCAACAGGCATTCACCCGTGTTGCGATCACCGACGGCGTAGACGAAGTTGACCATCTGCTGGGCGACGGGGTCGGTCATAGCAAAGTCGCGCCCGGAGAGCAGTTGGCGGAAGTACAGCCGATCGTCAGGGTTGTTCTGTGCCATCCGTCGTACGCTAGCGAGCGATGAGATCGCCGCGACGGAGCGACCGATGACGCAGCTCACGAAACTGACCGAAGGTCAAGTGCTGGTCTACGGCGGCGATCAGGTCACCGTGGTGTCTGCGGACCTGGCCAGCGCCTTCCTCGCCGGCGATCGCCTCGTGATCGCGCAAGACACCGGCGATCTGTTGCACATCCCTCGAGCCGAGCATGAGCTGGTGACGACGGCGGTCACGAACGCTGTCGAAGCATTCACCATGCTTGCTGCATGCAGCGATGATCAGATCACCGACTTCTTCGAGCGCTTCGCTGCTGACATCGAGGACGACTCCTGCTTTGCTGCCGTGCTGGACGCCAATCGCGCCGACGTCGAAGCGGCGTCGACCAAGGGCAGGTCAACCACTCGACTGCAATTGTCGCCGGCCATGCGCTCCGACATGGCTGCAGGATTGCGAAGCTGGGGTGCCTCACCCACTCGTCGGCAGCAACTGCTGTCGACGATCGATCATCAGCAATGGTCGGTGTCGTCGCTGCGGGCCCCGCTGGGTGTCGTTGGGTTCGTGTTCGAGGGCCGCCCGAACGTGTTTGCTGATGCCACGGGCGTGCTGCGCACGGGTAACACAGCCGTGTTCAGGATCGGCAGCGATGCACTAGGCACGGCGCAGGCCATCATGAGCTGCTGCGTGGTGCAGGCCTTGGCGGCGGCAGGTTTGCCGGAAGGGGCGGTGCAACTCGTCGAGTCGGCCGCCCATGCCGCCGGCTGGGCCATGTTCGCTGACACCCGTCTCGGCCTGGCTGTGGCTCGGGGGTCGGGCGGGGCGGTTGCCCAGCTCGGAGCGGTTGCCCGCCAGCATGGGGTGCCCGTCAGTCTGCACGGCACGGGGGGAGCGTGGATCGTGGCGTCGCAACATGCCGATGCAGTCGTGCTCGGTCACACGGTTGAACGCTCGCTGGATCGAAAGGTATGCAACACGATGAACGTGTGCTGTGTGCCTCGATCGCGATCCGTCGAGTTGCGCAAGGTTGTCGCCGCGGCTGCCCAGCGCGCTGCCGAGAAGCGGGGAACGCAGGCGTGCGCTCACGAGGTTGATCCGAGTGATTTCGACCGCCTCGGTGAGGAATGGGAGTGGGAGGACTCGCCGGAGTACTGGCTGGTCGAGGTCGATTCGGTTGCCGAAGCCGTTGACCTGTTCAACCGCCTCAGCCCGCGATTCGCGGCCTCGCTGATCAGCGACGACGTTGACGAGCACGACTGGTTCTATGCCACCGTCGATGCGCCATTCGTCGGCAACGGGTTCACCCGTTGGGTGGACGGGCAATTCGCACTCGATCAGCCTGAACTCGGCTTATCCAACTGGCAGGCCGGGCGTCTGTTCGCGCGCGGTGGCGTGTTGTCTGGCGATTCGGTGTACACCGTTCGGCTACGAGCCGAGGTCCGCGACCACTCGGTGCATCGCTGAAGGTAAGGTCCTCGGCCGTGCGTCGCGGGACCGGTGGATTGTTGCTGGTGGCTGGTTTGGCCGCCTGCGCGACGACCCCAGGGGTGGCTTCGACGGAGGCGCGATCGAACCACACCTCGATGGTGACGACAACCCTGCCGGTGGAAG
>JANOJI010000529.1:0-2815 GCA_031408175.1 Ilumatobacteraceae bacterium | reverse complement strand
TGGGCTCATCGAGCAACAGCAGGGGCGGCTCGTTCAAGAAAGCTCGGGCGATCGACAACCGGGCGCGCATACCGGACGAGTAGCCGAAGACCATCTTGTCGCGACTCGCGAGCCCCACCCGCTCGAGCATCTCTCCCGCCCTGACCTGAGCGTCTCGCCGGATCATCCCGTTCATCACCGCAAAGAACTCGAGGTTCTGTCGACCCGTCAGGCGCCAGTACAGCGAGCGATCGTCAGCGAGGACCAGACCCAACCGAGACCTCACCTGGGTCGAGTTGCTCCGCGTGTCGAAGCCGTCAACGGTGACCGATCCGCTGGTCTGGTCGAGCAACGTCGACACGATCTTCATGAGGGTCGTCTTGCCAGCACCGTTCGGCCCGACCAACCCGACCACCTCGCCCCGCTCGACCGTGAGGTCGACGCTGCGCAGTGCTTCGACCGAATCCGGTGCTGCCGATCGGATCAGCATCCGCTGCAGACCGGCGGGACGGCTGAAGGTCTTGGTGACGCCCTCAACGAGCAGCATCGTCGATCACGACCAGTCCCGCCTCGCGAAGTTGGTCGAAAAACTGGTTGACGTCATCCAGGACGACATCAGCGGCAACATCGGGGAAGTGCTCGCTGAGTCGTGCAGCAGTCGTCTCGGCGTCTGACGCGTCGTCCAACGAGTTCCAGATCAGCGAACCGACCGGGTTCAGCGTGATCAACTCGCGGCCCGAGGAATCGAGCAGCAGGGCACGTTCGCCCGACATCTCGAAGACCACATCGTGCGAACGGCGGAACCGAAGCATCGCCATGGCCGCACAGACTAACGCCCGGGCCGCGAATCGCGCCCGGTGCCCAGCCGGGGTCCGCCGAATACGATGTCTCCGTGAAGACTCGTCTGCGTGTCGCAGTCTGTCTGTCGGTGTGCATGCTGACATCGTGTGGCGCCGAGCAGCGCGCGACGTCGACCTCCGAGGTCGAGTCTGACCGCTGTGTTGTCCGGCTCCACGGCAAGGGAGGGACGGCACAGCCTTCCGTGGTCGTCGGCGGCGTCGCGAATCTCTTTCCTGGAGGAAACGCGGACGGATGGGGAGGTCGACAGTGGTTGTATTTCCCGGAGGACAGGTTCGACGACGCACGAGACATCGTGACCACAGCTGTCGAGGAAGCGGGGTGCCGCAGGATCGTCGTGCACGGCTTCTCCAATGGAGCGGCTTTCGCCGCCAAGCTGTACTGCGACGGCGAGACCTTCGCGGGTCGGCTGGTCGGTGTCGTCGTCGATGATCCGGTGCCAGATGCGTCCGCCGCCGACTGCGAGCCGGCGCCGGATGTCGGTGTGGCTCTGTATTGGACCACGGCGCTCGAAGAAGAGGTGCCGGCCGGGACGTCGTGCGAGCCGATCGACTGGACGTGCGACGGTGGCAGCACGGTTGCCATCGAGGCGTACGCTGAATTGCTCGGCACCCCGGTGCTGCCTAGCCCCTTCGACGAGCACACGATGTACTCCGAGGCACCCGAAGTAGCCCAGTGGTTGGCGTGAGTCAGCAACGAACCGAGGACGCAGCAAAGATGCTCGAAGCCCTCCGGTCGATTTCACCCCCGTCCGTCAGCGTCGGGGTCCGGCAGATCGACCAGCGGGATGTGACAATGCTTTTCGACGTCGAGCAGGCAGCCGTCTTTTCCGCTGTCGACCGACGGAAGTGCGAGTTTGCGACCGGTCGAGTTCTCCTTCGCGAACTGGTGCGACGCGACGTGGCCATTCCTGTTGCTGACGATCACTCGCCCGCGCTGCCTCCCGGCGTGCGCGCCTCGCTCGCCCATGACGATGAGTTCGCAGTTGCCGCGGTGAGCGACGACCTCAGCGTGTTGTCACTGGGAATCGATGTCGAACCGACCAACGAACTCGAGCCGGAGCTGGCCGGCATCATCCTGCGGGCCGACGAGAGCGGAATCGATCCACACCTCGCCTTCACGCTCAAGGAGGCGGCGTACAAGGCGTGGAGCAATCGTGGCGGGCGCCTGCTCGCGCACCACGACATCCGGATCACGCTCGCCGGGAGTCAGTTCGCCGCAGAGGTGGTTGGTGACGGCATCATCCTGCCCGGCCAGTTCACCTCGGCCGCCGGTCGCTGGCTCGCGCTCGTTGTCGTGCCACAGTCCCCGCGCCGGTAACGTCGTCCGCCGTCGTCACGTTCGACCGCCACCCGGCCTGGTCGAGCGTCGGCCGGCTGGGCAGGGCGGCCCCCAACCCCGTCTGATCCGAAGGCTGGGCCGGGCACGTCCAGCTGGTGTCGGTCGATGCCAATCTGTGCCGTCTGAGCTGGAGTTTCGCGATTGGCGTGGACAGAGCAACACGAGCCGACACGGTCGAACATCAGACGAATTGATGCATTCCGGATACTGGATTCGAGGTCGGCGTGTACGGGCTTGAGTACGACGTCGAGGGCTGGGGGTTGGGTGTTGCCGTCGGGCGCGTTCGTAGTGCTCATCGAGCGGCTGGACCATGCTCCGGTCCTAGCCTCACGAACACTCCGCCATTTGGTTGCGGCAATCGCCGTGGGCCGCTAGCTTTACATCTATGGTGAATGTAAAGAATCGCAGGCGAGGAGCGACTCGCATCAGTTCCAAGAATCAGATCACCATCCCCGCCGACGCCCTACGCGCCTCTGGCCTCGAGATCGGTGACCGAGTCATCGCTCACGCCGATGGACCAGGCCGAGTCGTGCTCGAGCGCGAACAAGACGTCCTCGGCGCCTTCGCCGGCGCGATGACTGGCGTCTACGCAAGCGAGGAACTCGAGAAGTTGCGCGGCGAGTGGGATTGATCCACC
>JANOJI010000526.1:0-8543 GCA_031408175.1 Ilumatobacteraceae bacterium | reverse complement strand
CGAGATCTGCACGAGAGGTGCTGAGAGAGATGCCGACGAACGCGCCGCGGTGTCGCGTATCGGGCGCCGGAGCCATCGCACCGAACAACCAGGGGAGGAACATGAGGCCGCGGGATCCGGGCGGCGACTTGCCGGCAAGTTGCAGTGCCTGCTCGAACATCGCATCCGAAGGCCCGTCGACGTTCTCGCACCCTGTCGCCTCGTTCAGAGCTGCTTCGACCAACCGACCGCCCAGGCCGGCCTCGGCGACGACGTAGTAGCGATCCTCGAGGGAGCTGGGCATCGTCACGATGAACTTTGCACTGTCGACATGTCGCACGGGGTGGTGCACGGTCAGGACGCCGGTCGTGCCCATCATGATCGTCGCTTGTCCGGGTCCGAGCGCACCTGAACCGAATGCGGCCGCGATGCTGTCGTTGGATGCCGTCACCACTTCGACATCGCCGCGCAAACCCAGGATGGCAGCAACGTCCTGACGGATGGTCGCCAGGACCATCAGGGCTCGGGTCAGCTGCGGAAGGCGCCGCCGATCGACGCCGGCACGATCTACGAGCTCATCGGACCACGCTGTCGCTCCGAGGGTGCGGTTGTCGGTGAGCGCGAGCGGCATCGCCGAGTTTGCCGTCGCCGCGATCCTCCCTGTGAACCGGGCATTCAGATAGTCCATGGGTTCCAGGTATGCGACGGTGCGCCGGTGGACGTCGCCTTGGCGCTGGAACCACAAGATGTGAGACAACGACGTACTGGGGCCAAAGCCGTGGATGTCGGCCCATCGCGCCCTGACGAAGTCACCATCAGGGCCAGAGGTGAGCGCGGCCGTGAAGGGTTCGCCGCGGCGGTCGAACCACATGTGAAGGGGCGCAACCGGGAGGCCACTGCGGTCGACGGGAACGATCGACGACCACTGGCTGGTGACGCAGATCGAACGCACGCCGTTCGTTGCCACGGCACCGGACGCGGCGAGCGCCTGCTGGCACGCCGACAAGGTCGAGGTCCAGATCAACTCCGGGTCTTGCTCGGCGAGTCCGCCCTCTCCAAACCTCGTTGGGATGCACGTCAGGCCTGAGCCCAGGACATGCCCATCGAGGGCGATCACCGACGCCTTGCACGCTGTGCTGCCGAGATCAATGGCCAGAGCGTTCACTTCACGGCGTACCGTTCGAGATAGGCGACGGCCGCTGTCACGGTCTCGTCGACGATTTGACGGTCGCCGTCTGGGTCGATGCGAAAGGCGAGATCGAGCCCTTTGTCGATGATGCCGATCACCAGGTGCAGCACGCGCTCGGGGCTGACGCCTACCAGGTTGAGGCCCTGCCGGCTCAGTCGTTCATACGCACCGATGGCACCGGCCAAGTCGTGCTCGCGATTGAGCTCGATCATCGCTGCGCTCTGGAACCTCGAGAACCACAGGACACGAAAGCCCGGCTCCACCTGATAGAAGACGAACAGCGCCTGGACGACAGCACCCAGCACCTCCCGCCAGTCGTCGGCCGGCCTGGCATCGTGGACGGCTTCGGCCACCGGGGTGATCTTGTCGAGGCTTCGGGCGACAATCGCGTCGAAGATCGATTCGCGGTTTGGGAAGAAGTCGTACAACCATCCGATCGAGACGCCAGCGGCCTTCGCGATCATCCCCGTCGAGATCGCCTCTGGCCCGACGCGATCGATCAGCAGTGCCGCCGTGTCGAGCACATGCGCGACCCGTCGCTGACTGCGGGCTTGCAGGGGGAGGCGCCGTGGGCGAGTTTGCGACCGTTCTGGAAACGCCAGCATGGATTGAGCGTTGATCGTCGCCTCCCTTGGACACTTTCGGCATTGAACCCGAGAAGGATTCGGGTTATTCTGCCACGAAACTCGCCGCTCATCTTCACTTGGGGAATCGGATGCCGCGACGAAGCATTGGGGACGCGGCCGTCACCGCGACGAAACAGGGGGTCCGACATTGCGTCGACACATTGGAGCTCAGAAGTGGACGAGGATCGTCTCTGTCGCCCTGGTTGCGACAATCACGGCTGCGTCGTGTGGAAGCGATAGCAACGACACATCGGCAACTGCGGCTCCCGCCGGCAGCGAGCCGACTTCGGACACGAACGCCGGCACGGCAGCGCCCGCGACGGCGACCGAAGGCCGCGAGTTGGTCATTGCCCGCGACATGGACGTCAACTCGCTCGACGTCAGTCGCAGTTACTGCGACACGTGCCAGATCTTCAATACCGCGGTGTACGAGACGCTGATCACGGTCGATCCCGCCGACCCCAACAAGATCCTGCCGCGACTTGCAACCAGTTGGGAGGGCAATGCCGACAACACAGTGTTCACGTTCAAGCTCGACCCGGCGGCTACGTTCGCTGATGGATCGGCCGTGGAGGCCGCAGACGTGAAGTGGTCATGGGAACGGCTCGCCAACCTCAACGCGCCCGCCTCCTACTTGATGTCGGGTCTGAAGAGTCTCGAGACTCCCGACGCCGGGACCGTTGTCGCCACCTTCGAAGCCCCGAACTCGGCGTTCCTGCCGATCGCCGCGGCGAGCTACCTCGGAGTGATCAACAGCGACGTGGCCGAGGAGCAGGGTGCCAGCGCAGCAGCCGATGCCGAGACCGCCGACAAGGCGGAGGAATGGTTCCTCTCCAACTCCGCCGGCAGCGGGCCCTACACGCTGGAGTCCTATACGCAAGGCGAGTCTCTGATTCTTGCTCGGAACGACAGCTACTGGGGCCCCAACAAGCCAGTCTTCCCACGGGTGACCATCTCCCAGGTCAAGGACTCCTCGTCGCAGCTGCAGCAGTTGCAGGCAGGTGATGCCGACATCGCCATGCAGATCTCGCTCGACTCTGTCAGCCAGCTGGAAGGCGACTCGAACGTCAGCACGTCGGTCGTCGACTCGTTCAACTACGTGTACATCGCCTTGAGCCCCGGTGCTGAGGGAGCCGAGAACCTGCTAGATGTCAACGTTCGCAAGGCGATCGTCAAGGCCATCGATTACGACGGAGCGATTGAGTCGTTGGTTGCCGGAAAGGGCAAGAAGCAGGCGTCACCCATTCCCAACGGGTTCGTGGGCAGCGCCGACCTGGAGTTGCCGAGCTACGACCTCGAGGGTGCGAAGCAGATGCTCAGCGACGCCGGGCTCGCCGATGGGTTCGATCTCGACGCCACCTACCCAGAGGCCAACGTCTACGGAGTCGACTTCAGTCTCATGATGCAGAAGATCCAGCAGGACCTCGTCAAGGTGAACATCAACCTCCAGCTGACTCCGGTGCAGTTCCCCGAATGGGCGGACCGCATCAACGCCAAGGGGATTCCGGTCACTGCCGTGTACTTTGCGCCCGACCATACGGATCCGAGCCAGTACATCCAGTACTTCGGCGAGATTCCTGGGTCGTCGTGGGCTGTACGAGCGGGCGGCGGCGACGTCGGCACGCCACTCGACAACCCCAAGGAGTCCGAGTTGCTGGCCACAGCGTTGGCATCGTCCGGTGATGCCAGGACGAAGGCCTACACCGACCTCGGCCAGCAGATGATCGACGATGCAATCATCGTGCCGATCGTCAACCCGCAGCTGGTGTTGGCGACAGCGTCAGACATCACCGGCATGCACTACAGCGCCTGCTGCAACCTCGATCTCGGTTTGCTCGGTCTCGCAGGCTGACCAGGAAGCCTGGCAGTCTTCAGCCGTGAGGCGATTCATCCTTCGTCGGCTCGCGGTCATGCCCCTGCTGCTGCTCGGGATCGTCACGATCGCGTTCTGCATCTCGAGGCTCATTCCGGCCAATCCTTTGACGTCGATCATCGGTGAACGCGCACTGAACAACGAGAAGGTCGTCGCAGCAGCGAAGGCCCGGTGGGGTCTCAACGGGTCGCTGCCCGAGCAGTACTTCATCTACATCAAGAACCTCCTCACGGGTGACCTCGGGACCTCGTTCCGCACTCGTCAGCCGGTCACAAGCGATCTCCTCGACCGCCTCCCGGCGACACTCGAACTCGCGGCCGGGGCACTTCTGGTCGGGGGTGTGGGTGGTGTAGCGCTGGGAGCGTATGCGGCCAGCAAGAAAGACAGACCCGCTGATCACATCAGCCGCGGGTTCGCTCTACTGGGGTCGTCGCTGCCGGTGTTCTGGATCGGTCTCGTCTTTCTCTTCGTGTTGTATGCCCGACTCGGATGGTTCCCGGGCCCCGGACGGCTGCCGCCGCGGACCAAGCCGCCAGATCAGGTCACAGGGTTCTACACGATCGACTCGTTGATCGACGGCAACTTCACCCTCTTCCGGCAATGTCTGTGGCGACTGGTGTTGCCGTGCTTCGTACTTGGTTGGGCATACATGGGACAGCTGTCACGGCTGGTTCGCGCTGCGATGCTCGACGAGATCAACGCCGACTACGTGCGCACTGCACGGGCGAAGGGCCTCGCCGAGCGACTGGTGATGCGTCGTCACGTGCTACGCAACGCCTGGCTCCCCACGTTGACGATCCTCGGCTTTTCGTTCGCCCAGTTGCTGACAGCCTCAGTCCTGACCGAGACGATCTTTCAATGGAACGGTATCGGCTCGTATGCCGTGCAGGCGGCCAATACTCTCGACTTCCCAGCGGTCAACGGCGTGTCACTGTTCGCCGGTCTGGCGTTCCTGCTCGCCAACCTCACCACTGACGTGCTGTACGCGGTGGCCGATCCGAAGCTCAGGTTGGTGTGAGTCTGCTCTCGGCGCAATCGCGTGTCCATGCCGACGCGGGCCCGCGTTCGACGTGGAAGTCGCCGTGGAGCCGGGTCACGGTGATCGGGGGGATGATCGTTGCAGTCGTCTGGCTGATTGTCGTGTTCACAGTACAGTGGTGGGCGCCGTACTCGCCGCTGGAAGACGTCGGCAAGCGGCTGCAGCCTCCGAGTTCGGGCCACTGGCTGGGCACTGACGCACTCAGTCGCGACGTCTTCACTCGCACGCTCTACGGGGCACGACAAACTCTGCCGGTCTCGCTCGCCGTCATCGTCACGGCGGTGACGATCGGCACGGTGCTTGGTGCGGCCGCAGGTTTCATTGGCGGAAAGGTCGACAGCCTCGTCATGCGCCTCGTCGACGTGACATTTGCCTTTCCCCCGATCTTTCTAGCCATGGCAGTCGCCGCCGCCTTGGGCCCAGGTCTGCGCAACGCCTTCTTCGCCATGGTGATCGTTTGGTGGCCGATCTACGCCCGTCTCATTCGAGGTCAGGTCATGGCGGTCAAACATCGCGATCACATCCAGGCTGCGATGTCGATCGGTGCAACACGTTGGCGAATTCTGCACAAGCATGTACTGCCGTTGTCGTTCACGCCGGCCCTGATCAATGCAACGCTCGACCTCGGGCAGGTGGTCATCCTCACCGCCACGCTGAGCTTCCTCGGTCTCGGGGCCAAGCCACCCTCACCGGAGTGGGGGGCGATGATCACCGACGGTGCACAGTTCTTCTACCAGTGGTGGATCGCCGTGGCGCCCGGCATCGCCATCCTCACAGTCGCGATGGCGTTCAACTTCCTGGGCGACGGTCTACGCGATGCGCTCGACGTGCGGGCGAAGCGATGATCGAGGCTTCGACGCACCCGTTGCTCGAGATCCGCGACCTCGATGTCCGGTTTGCAGTCCGCGGCGGGCAGGTGCACGCCGTCCGCGGGCTTGACCTCACCGTTCATCGTGGCGAGGTCGCGGCAGTCGTCGGCGAGTCGGGTTCGGGCAAGAGCGCTTCGATGTTGGCTGCCCTGGGTCTGCTGGACGTAAACGCTGCAGCAACGGGCTCGGTGCGCTTCGATGGAGTCGAGTTGCTGCGGGCATCGCCGTCCGTCCTGCGGTCCGTCCGCGGCGGGCGAATCGGGATGATCTTCCAGGATCCGATGACAGCGCTCAATCCGGTCCTCGACATCCGTCGCCAGATCGCCGAGGCGGTCATCACTCACCAGCAGGTGAGCCCCCGCCGGGCTGAGTCGAAGGCGATCGAACTGTTGGAAATGGTGTCGTTTCCCGAGGCCACCAGGCACGCCCGGTCGTATCCCCACGAGCTCTCGGGCGGCATGCGACAGCGCGTGATGATTGCCATGGCGCTGGCCAACGACCCCGACATCTTGATCGCCGACGAACCGACCACGGCTCTCGACGTCACGGTGCAGGCGCAGATCCTCGATCTGCTCCGATCGCTGCGCAGATCACGCGAGTTGACGATTGTACTGATCACACACGATCTCGGGGTTGTCGCCGGTCTGGCCGACAGCGTCCACGTCATGTACGCCGGCCGTATCGCCGAATCTGGCCCGGTCGTCGACATCTTCCACCGCACCCAGCACCCATACACGGCTGGCCTGCTTGCCTCGCTTCCACGTCTCGACCGTCCTGACCGGGAGCTGAAACCCATCGGTGGAATCCCGCCGCGGCTGTACGAGGCGCCCGTCGGATGTGCGTTCGCTCCGCGCTGTCAGTACGCGGTCGCAGCATGCTCCGATAGGGAGCCGATGCTGCAGCCGATCAACGACTCGCTCGTGGCGTGCGGCGTCTTGCCGCTGGCTGAGAGAACGCCGGAGGCCGCCCGGTGACCCTGTACTCCGAGGTTGACGACTCTGAGATGGCCGATTCCACCAACGGGCCGCTCGTGCAGGTCCGCGATCTGGTGAAAGAATTCGTGCTGCCCCGCACGTCGTGGCGAACTGAGGCTGCCACGGTGCAGGCCGTGTCGGGTGTTTCGTTCGACATCAGCGCCGGCGAGGCGTTGGCATTGGTGGGCGAGTCCGGTTGCGGCAAGAGCACAACTGCTCGCTGCGTGTTGCGCTTGATCGAGCCCAGCAGCGGGTCGATTCGATTCGATGGCGTCGAGCTCACCGAGCTGTCATCCCGGCGACTTCGAGATGCCCGTCGGCGATTTCAGATGGTGTTCCAGGATCCATACACGTCGCTCAACCCGAGGATGACGATCGGTGAGATCGTGGCTGAGCCTCTGCTGGTGCACGGCGCCACCGCCACGGAACAGCGCGAACGCGTGGCCGACCTGCTCGAGCAGGTGCAACTTGGGGCTGATGCGGCCGACCGGTATCCACACCAGTTCTCCGGCGGTCAGAGGCAACGGGTCGGCATCGCCCGGGCCCTCGCGCTGTCACCAGATCTTGTCGTGCTCGATGAGCCAGTCTCGGCTCTGGACGTCAGCATCCAAGCAGAGATCATCCGCTTGCTCCAAGGCCTCCGCGACGAGCTGGGATTGGCCTATTTGTTCATCGCTCATGACCTATCGGTGGTTCGTCATGTCAGCCACCGGGTTGCGGTGATGTACCTGGGTAAGGTCGTCGAACTGGCTCCCGCGTCGGAGCTGTACAGCAGGCCGGCTCATCCGTACACGAAGGCCCTCTTGTCGGCGGCACCAATCCCCGATCCACTGATCGAGCGTGATCGGGTTCGCATCGTGCTGACCGGTGATCCACCCACGCCGACCAACCCTCCCAGTGGCTGTCGGTTCCGAACGCGCTGCTGGCGTGCCGCGTCGGTGTGTGCCGAAGTCGAACCGCCACTGGTGGATATCGCCGACGGGCACCGCGTGGCTTGCCACTTCAACCTTTGGAGCTGAGGGAATGCGGTTCGACTGAACTTCGCCTACTCTGACTGCAGTTGGACCGACGAGCCGATTCGAAAGGACCGCTGCCAGTGACGATTCGTGTTGTGATCGCCGAAGATGAGGCAATCATCCGGCTCGACTTGCGTGAGACCCTCGAAGAAGAGGGCTACGACGTCGTCGGCGAGACCGGTCGTGGCGACGAGGCGGTCACGCTCGTTCGCGATCTGCGCCCCGATCTGGCGATCCTCGACATCAAGATGCCCGGGATGGATGGCCTCGAAGCGGCCCGGGTGATCACCAGCGAACGAATCTGCGGTGTGCTGATGTTGACAGCATTCAGCCAACGTGAAGTGATCGAGGAAGCACGCGACGCTGGTGCTTTGGCATATCTGGTGAAGCCATATCAGAAGAGCGATCTCATTCCGGCAATAGAGGTTGCGATCGGGCGGTTCCGCGAGATGCAACACCTCACCGGCGAGGTCGACGGCCTTGTCGAACAGCTGGAATCTCGCAAGATCATCGATCGAGCCAAGGGTCTGTTGATCGACGAGTTCGGCATGCGCGAGGGCGAGGCGTTCACGTTCATCCAGCGCACAGCGATGAGCGAGCGATCGCGGATGCGTGAAGTCGCCGAGCGGGTGCTGGCCGGCACGCTGCGCCCGTGAAGCTGCTCTTGCTCGATGGCAACTCGCTCACGTACCGCGCCTTCTACGCCCTGCCCACAGACATGGCCACAGCATCGGGCCAGGTGACCAATGCGGTGTTCGGCTTCACGTCGATGTTCGCCTACCTGCTGAAGGATCAACACCCCGATGGCGTGATGGTCGCGTTCGATCGGCCCGAAAAGACGTTCCGTCACGATGCCAATCCCTTGTACAAAGCTCAACGCGAAGCTGCCCCCGACATCCTGCGTCAGCAGATGGGCTTGGTGCGCGAGGTGCTCGACGCGTTACATGTGCACGTCGTCGAACTGGCAGGTTGGGAAGC
>JANOJI010000433.1:0-2011 GCA_031408175.1 Ilumatobacteraceae bacterium | reverse complement strand
GCGGTAGCGGATGCGCAGGCTGTCCTGCACGGGCTCCAGGTGGATGTCCGTGGCGCGCTGGCCGAGCGCCTCGCGGATGATCTGGTTCACAAATTTCACGACCGAAGCCTCGGCATCGCCGGCGTCGATCACGTTGGCCTCGTCCCGCAGGTGCGCGTCGTCGAAGTCAGCATCGCGGTTCTTCAGAATATCCTCAAACGTGTCGGCCCCCACCCCGTAGAACTCCTGGATGGCGCGCAGCACCTCGGCGCGCGGCGCCAGATGCCACCGAACGGGTATCGGCACCACCCGCGCGGCGGCCTGCCGGGCCTGGAGATCAAACGGATCATAACAGGCAATGTCGATCGCGGTGTGCCCGTTCGCCGCCGGTTCACCCTCCGGACGTTCCGCCTGATCTCCGGTCTTCTCGAATGACAGCGGTATCAGCCGGTGCCGCAAGGCGAGCCGGGTCGGACAGGCTTTCTTCAGTTGCGCGGCTTCATCGGCGTCCGGATTGACCGTGAGCAACCACGGCCATTGAAGTTGCGCGGCCAGGCGCCTCGATGCAATCCTCCAAGGACAGGACCCCGCGACACTCACCGGTCCCACGCTCGACAGCCTGCACGAGCTCCAAGGTGAGGAACTCGCCGTCGCCGCAATCCTCACTAGCTGCGAAGAAGAACACATCGAACCCGTTCAAGCCGCCATCGAGTCCGAACTATACGGCGCACCGCAAAGTTGAAGACCAGCTCGAGACGGGGCTCCTCCTCACGTCGCCCAATAGTGCCGCGCGCCGCTCGTCAGTTCAACGCAACCATCGTCGCAATGATCGCAGCGTCCCGATTCGTACTGTGCCTGAAGGTCCTTCTCTTCACCAGAACCACAGGGCCATTGACCACTTGAAGGGTGCGCCGACCGTTGAAATCGCGGCAACGATCGTTGCAATGGTCGCGGCGATGTGCAGGGGGCCGTGTCGGAACATTTTATGGATTTCTTGCTGACGCATGTGCGCCTCCTGATCGGCGTTCGATCCGTAGTACCGCGGGGTCCGCCGTCCACCCCCGCAGTTACACCCGTAGGTATAGACTCGATGCTGACTGGTGAACAGACAGCGGCCGGTAAGACACTTTCAAGACGCCGTCAAGCGAGAGAAGTCGACTGCCCGGCGGGCGTTCGAAAGCACCCGGGACCAGGATTAGTGCCATCACGTGGTGACCGCCCATCGTGATCAGTGACCACCCGTTGCACCAACACGACGGACGACGATCGCGTCGAATGAGTCGTGAGACCTACCCGCTGAGCGAGGTCGACTCACTTCGGAGCAGATGGCGGCCGCAGTCGGCTCCGACGGCACCTCAGTCGGGCACGAGACCTTCGGCGATACGTGTGGCGGTCGCCAAGCTGCGCGGGTGTCCCCCGACCGTCGCCAGGAAATCGTCTCTCGAGATCGCGAAAGTTCCACCCGGGTGACGCATGTGATCGTCGCCGTTCGCGGCATGTCGCGCAGAAGGGCGATCTCGCCGAACGACACCCCAGCGCCCATCGCGCCGACGACAATGCCACGGATTGTGGCAACCACGGTGCCGTCCACGACAAGGTAGTAGCGGTCGCCTGGCTCACCCTCGGCGATCACGACGTGGCCGGGCTCCGCCGAGATCACTTCGACCCGATCGGCGAGGCGCGCTGCCGAGGGTCCGCCGACATGCTCGAAGACCGGATCAGACAGGATCCGTTCGACCACATGCTCGGGCGGGGTGGCACATCTCCTCCGAGGCGACGGAACCAGACACTTCCGAAGGCCATGGCGGTTGCTGTGACGCTGCCGATGATGGCAAGCGCCGAACTCAGACCCACGGCATTCACGAGCACCGACCACATCAGCGAGCCGAGTGCCATCATGGCCATCTGGAGGGCTTCGCACACGCCGAACATCCGTGCCAGCACGCGATCGGGCGCTCCGCTCTGGATCCCCACATCGGTCGTCACACGGAGCAGGCTCTCGGCCATCCCGAACACCACGAACATCGCCACC
>JANOJI010000432.1:0-8412 GCA_031408175.1 Ilumatobacteraceae bacterium | reverse complement strand
ACTCAGCTCCTGACCTTCACTGAGTGCTCGACGGCGATCGCCCGCCAGATACGCCTCGGATCGGTCGATGTAGGTATCGCTCATAGCCATCGACGTCGACGTTGACCGATGAACATCGTCCTGCCTCCCCGATTGCGCCAGCTCGGACCTTACTCAGCGAAGCTCCGCACCCATCGGTCAGATCAAGCGAAAACGGCCCGTCCCGATTCGTCGAAATCGAAAAGAGGAGAGGCGTCGTCGGCGATCGGTGTGTCGAGTTCGAGGGTGACGAGACCCATTTGATAGCTCCACTTGGAAACGTCGAAGGCGATCTCTCTCTGGCGCTGGCCAATCGCAGGCTGCGGCAGATCCGACAGTTGTGGAAGTTGGCGCATCGCAGACGCACCAGCTCAGTCGTGACCGTGTCAAGACACCTGGCTTTGTCGGCTGAGGCCATGGCCTTCGCCTCGAGTTGTTCCATAGCGACTAACCACGGAGGAAGCAAACGGACGTGCCGCCGTGAAGCCGCTGTTCGACATCTAGATGAACTGGAAGTCGGCAGTGTGGACCGTGGAGTCGTCCAATACGAGTGTGAACGTGCCGCACGTGCCCCTCCAGGCGCGCACCGGGTGCCAGATGTAGACATAGTTGTTGAGGACAGGAATGAACAGCGGAGCGGGTCCGAGGAAGGTCGCGGGGGCCGGGGCTCCGATCGTTGTCCGAGTGGCGCAGTCGAAGCGCTGGACAGTGGGAAGGGTGGCAGCCGGGTCGGTGCCCTGGAACCCTCCGAGGCGGAAGCGCATGGTGACCAGACCACCGGCCAGGACATTGTTCACGGCGGGTGGGTTGCGAACCGGGGCGAGGAAGCCGGTGAAGTTCCACACGACGTTGACGGTGGCGGTGTCATCGGCCGTCACGCCGGTGGCGTCAGTGACCCGGACAGCGACGGTGACGTTGGCCGGTGCCTGGTTCGGGCCGGCGTTGAACGACACCGTCTGGCCGGCGGTCTCGAACGTGCCGTTCCCGTCGAGGTCCCATGCGTAGGTAAGCGCGCCGCCGTCGGGGTCGGTGCCCGTGGCCGACAGGGTGGTCGATCTCCCTTCGACCACCGTGTAGGGCCCGCCCGCGTCGACGCTCGGCGGGCCGGCATCGAGGTTCAGCCCGACGAGGACCGGGTCGTGGTCGGACGCCCGGTACTGGGTCGGGGCGAACAGCGAGGTGATCTGGCCGGCCGACTTGAAGTTGACGTTGTAGTCCAGCACGATCGGCTCGTCGGCATTGATGTGCCACTCGCCAGCTCCGGTGACCTGCGCGGTGAGCGAGGTTGACGAGAGCGCGTAATCCAAGTACCCGGACTCGCCGTCGAACACAAACGAGTAGGCCGATGGCCCGATCTGGTCCTGCGCCAGGTCCGCGTAGCCTCCTGCCCGCAGCACGTCGATCGGGTCCTCCCTGGCATAGGAGTTCAGATCGCCGATGATCAACACGTCGTCGTCACCCGAGCCCGTCGGGTCGGTGGCCAGCCAGTCCACCAGCGCCTCTGCGGCAAGCCTTCGAGTGACGTTGCAGTTGCCGGCACCGTCGCCGGTGTCGGGATCGTTCACGTCGTTGCAGCCGGAGCCTTTCGACTTCAGGTGGTTGACAACCACGGTCAGGCGCGCACCGTCGGCAACGCTGGCGAACGTCTGGGCGAGGGTCGGGCGGTTCTTGGTGTCGATGAAGCGCGCGTCAACCGACGTGTTGAGCACCGCGAAGGCTCCGACCGGCGTCACGACGGTCGGTTGGTAGAGGAGGCCGACCTTGATCTGGTCGGTCCCGACGATGCCCGTGTCCACATACGCGTATGTGCCGGGAGCCGTGGCGGCGTTCAACCTGGCCACCAGCTGGGCGATTGCCGAGATGGGACCGGCGTCGTTCTCCAGCTCCATCAAGCCGACGACGTCGGCGTCGAGGGCGGTGATGGCGGTGACGATCTTCGCCTCCTGGCGGTCCAGCTCGAGCTGGGTCTCGGCACCGCGCGGCGTTGGGAAGCCGGCGCCGAGTCCGTCCCCGTTGAAGTAGTTGAGGACGTTGAAACTCGCTACTTGAACCTCACCACCGACGGCGGGCGGGGTGCCCGGACGCGGGTTGTCGTGTGAGAACGCGACTGCACCGACCGGCTGGAGCCGGTAGGTGCCGAAGCGCTGCTCGAGCACGAAGGTCTGAGGCGCCACCGTGTCGCCGATGCGCAGGGTGTTCGAGGCACTGAGGCCGGCCGGCTGCGGGTACAGGATCGGATTCCGATTCTGCTGCCCGTTGGCGTCGTCGAGGATGATGCGGCTGCGATCGTTGAGGTTCGCCAGGGCAATGGCCGGCGCGCCGGGCTCCACCACCGCAGTCGGGGTGTACAGGCGCCCGCCTACCGCCAGCGAGACCTCGCCGAAGCGACCGAGGGTGAAGGTCTCCGTCACGGTCAGCGTCTGCGTCGTCTGCACGGACATTCCCTCGAAACGCTCGAGATCGGTCAGCGCGGCGACGGGGAGGCTGACCGAAGCCGGGGTGACGGTCGCGCCCGACGAGCAGACGGTCACGCTCGTCACGGAAGACAACTCGGTCAGCTGAGTGCCACTTGACGTGAACTCGATGACGGTGCCGTTGACCCGCACGACATCGCCGGGAGCGACGGCCACTCCCGAAGCACCCTGGAAGACGAAGACGCCCTCACTTGTCGCCGGGTCGGCGTCGGCATCGGCGTCCTCTTCTTGGACGTGGAAGCCCTGGAGGCCAGTGCTGCCTTGATAGTCGCCGACGACGACGCCCTGGATCGCGACGACCGACCCGACGATGGGACTGGTTGCGCCGCTCCCCTGCACGGCGCTGATCAGGGCGGCCGGCGCGGCGCACGGATCGCCCACCGAGAAGTCGAACGTGACGTCCACCGACATGCTGTCGGGAGGATCGACGATGTCTTGATCGACGACACCAGCGGCGAAGACGGTGACCGAACAGGCGTCGCCGGCAACGAACGGTGCATCGGGCTGGAGCGTGAAAGTCAGCGGGCCGCCCGAAACGGAAGCGGTGTGGGTACCGCTGGACAAGCAGGTGATGCTGAACCAGGTGCCGGCCACCGTGACGGGTTCGCTCAACGTCACCGAAATCGCAGCGCCGGGTGCCACATCGACGGCCCCGGCAGGTGGCGACGTTGCGGTCACAGTGGGGGCGGCGTCACCGCCGCCAACTGTTGTGTGGGCGCCGAGGCCGTCGAATGTGTCGGTGGCGAACCCATTCCATTCTGCGGCCGGATCGAACACGTCCGCCGAGTTGCCGTCGCCCGACTCCACTCCTGCCTTTCGACGGAGTGTGTTGTCGGCCGTGCTCGCAAGCCCCGTGCCCCACTCGGTGCCGGGGTTGACGCCAACCTGACCGATGGAATCGATCACGGCAGTGCTTCGTCGGAGCACGACTGCGTCGTTGCCGTTGAACCATCCCGCTCCGTTGGTCAGGTCGGCCTGGTCAAGGATCGCCATGACGGCGGAGGAATGGGCCACGACGTAGACATCGCCGTCGGCCACCGCGCCCGTGAGATTGATCGTCACGCCGGCGGTGACGCTGCCGTTGGAGAAGAACTGCAAGCTGTACTCGCCCGTCGCCAGGTCCACCGCTGTGCCGGTGCCGTTGAAGATCTCGATGGCCTTGTTGTTACTGGTGCCCTCGATGTACTCCGAGATGAACAATTCAGTCGGAGCTGCTGTGACCGGCAGCGGCGGACTGACCACCGCACCGACCAGACCGATCAGACCGGGAAGGACGAGAACGCTCGCCACTCCGATGCTTCGACGGTGCCTCGTACTTGCAGCCACGGACGTGCCTCCAGTCTTGGACCCGCCCGAATTGGCCACCATCCTGCCACGCGCTCGAGCGGTTGACCAGACGAGCGCCCGCGATCAGCCAGGGACGCGGCCGTGAGCGCATCGGGCGGTAGCGGCAAGCGAGATTGGTCCGTCCGGCGAACCGAGGCGATCGAACAGCTCGGCACGAACGGCGGAACGTTGCTCCTCGGGTAGCGACACACAGAACGTCCCGGCCGGCCCGATCCCCTCGAGATACCCGGCCCACAGCTCGTCGAAGTCCGCGTAGGTCGAGCTGACGATGAGCGTGCTCTCGGCGATGTCATCGAACTGTGCGGAGTCGAACAACTCGGCGATCTCGCCCTGCCGGCCGAATCGCATCGTTCGGGCCTCGTCGGGGGCGTCGGCAGCAACCGTCATGGCCGCATCCCAGAAGTGACGCAGCATCTCCATCCCCTCAGCGAAATCCCAGACGCATGCTGCGACCAAGCCGCCCGGGCGCACCACACGACGCAACTCGCCAGCCGCCCGTTCTGGGTCGGTCACGAAATGCAACACGAGCTGGGCGAGCGCACGGTCGAACGTGTCGTCATCGAACGGAATCGCCTCGGCGCTTCCCAAGCGAACGTCGACACCGGGATGGCGAGCCGCACACTCCGCCACGAAAGGAGGCGACGGATCGAACGCCGACACCGCGTCGGCGCCGAGCCGAGCGACCAGTACGCCCGTCAGGGCTCCCGGACCGCACCCCACGTCGAGCGCTGACTGACCAGCAGCGACACCGGCATCGTCGGCGAACGGCTCAGCGAGCGAGCGAGAGTACCGGCCCATGAACGCGTCGTATGCGTCGCCCGAAGCCAAAAACGATTGAGCGCCTCGTACCGGGTCCATGAAGCCTCTTCCGACGTCACGCCAATTCAGCCACGGCGTGCCTGCGAGCGTTCACGCGACCTTAACAAGGCTGGAATCGACGAGACATCCCCCCGCTACAGACTCGCCAAATGCTCACCCACGGATCGACAACGGAGTCATGACCGTTTCCGAGACCGATGAGCTGTTGACGATCGAGCGCGTCGCTGTCTTGCAGCGCGTCGGTTGCTCAGCGCCGTCCCAGGCAACCGGCTCATCGCCGTCGCCCGCCTTGTCGAGGAGGTACGTGTCGGGCCCGATGTCACGATCATCGAGCGCGGTGCACTGGAGGACTGGCATTTCGTCGTCGCCGAGGGCAGGGTTCGAGTGCAGGTCGACTCGAGAACGTTGGTCGAGCACGGACCAGGTGCGGTCGTCGGCGAGCTCGCTGTGTTGGCGCCCGCCCCGAGATCGGCGTCGGTTCTTCGCTGACGTCGAGCACGTAGGGCTCGTGACCGAGGTGCTGTTCTCGACGTGGGACCTGCGACCGTTCACCACCGAATCCGACTTCCTCGTCGCGGTGCTATCGCAGGTCGCATCCACGACCTGATCGACCAGCCACGCCGCAACGTGGATACTGCCGGGCCGAGGAACGAGGTGCAGCTCGAGCCGATTCGCTCGCTGTTCGACATGGTCCGATCGCTAGGTGGGGACGGTTCCCCATAGAGCAGCCGAGGTCGGGGCGTCGACTATCTGTATCCCGTCTGCATCAAGGTCCTCGATCACTGTTGCCTGGCCGTCGCGGGCCAACACGATTCGCAGGTTGTGGTGGCCGACTCTGAGCCGGTCGATCTCGAGTCGAGGAAGCCAGTCGGGCAGCCGGCCGTTGAGGTAGCAGCGACCATTCGGGGCATCGGGAACCAGCCCGAGGAACAGTTGCACGGCCAGCGGAGCCGCCGCCGCAGCCCAGGCTTGTGGAACGTTGGCTTCGGCGTACGGTACGGGGCCACCGAGGTCGCGTTCGATGCCACAGAACAGTTCGGGCAGCCGTGACTCCTCGAATGCGCATGCCGCGTCGAGGATGCCGTGAACCAGCGTGGCGGCGGAATCGTCGAGGCCGTATCGGACCATGCCGGCGGCGGTGAGCATCGTGTCGTGGGGCCATACCGAGCCTCGTTGGTACGACAGTGGGTTGTACCTGGGATGCTTCGACGACAGCGTGCGAAGCCCCCACCCGCTGAACATGTCGTCGGCGACCAGTCGCTCGGCTGTCCGGCGGGCGTGGTCCGGGCTCGGCAGGCCGCACCACAGCAGCTGACCGGGGTTGGAGCTGACCGTTCGTACCGGTTGCTTGTCACCGTCGATCGCGACGGCGTAGAGGCCCTCGTCCTCGAGCCAGTAGCGCTCCTCGACAAGGCAGCGCAACGCCGTGGCCGAATCGCGCAGTCTCAGGGCCTCAGCGTGGTCACCGGCGTGCTCGTGCAGCTCCGCCATCGCCAGTCGTGCGGCATACAGGTAACCCTGCAGTTCGATCGTCGCGAGTGGCAACTTGGCCAATCCACCCGTTGGCTCGAGGATCGCATCGCCGGCGTCCTTCCAGCTCTGGTTGTAGTAGCCGAGATCGCTGCGGGTCGCGTACTCCTGCAGGCCGTCCCCGTCTCGATCGCCGAGCTCATCGCACCACTGCAGGGCGCGTAGGGCGGTCTCCATGTGCGCCTCGATCAGAGACTCGTCACCCGTCCATCGCCACGCGTTCCACAACGTCAAGCAATACAAGGATGGCGCATCGTGCGTGCCGTAGTAGGGCGTGTGGGGGATCACCTTGCGAAAAGCCAGCTCTCCTCGACGCAGTTCGTGCGGCAGCTTGCCGGGCTCGCCGTCGCGCCAGTCGTCACGAGTTGTCGCTTGCAGCGGCGCCAACGCTGCCAGCGCACCTCGTGCCGGCCAAGCCCCGAGGACCCCGGTCATGAGCGCACTCACCAGAGTGTCGCGTCCGAAGAGGCACATGAACCACGGCACTCCGGCGGAGACAAAAGGTGTCTCACCGTTCTCGACCGCGAGGGCGTGAAGATCGGCGCATCCACGCTCGAATGGGCGTTGGAGAACAGGTCCGGTTCGCAGCGTGAGCGCCGAGTCGGGGATCAGTTCGGGTTCGGGCCCGTGCGGATCACCCGCAAACGCCTGGATGACCCCGTCGAGTTCGACCTCGGCATGGATGCAGCACGTCCACTCTTCGGCGTGGTTGAGCGCGAGATCGAAGATGATCTGCGAACCAACGAACTCGGGCGACCTCTGCGCTGGGTCAGATGTGGACAGTTTGACGTGCAATGCGCGGCGGAAACCGGCGCGGTCGTAGCGCAACGTCACGTGTTCGCCATCGGACGTGCGCGCGACATCGAGACGCGGCGGCAGCCGTCGATCCTTGACCTCGAAGATGTCGGCGAAGTCCGAGTCCAGTTGCACGATCAACCGGGTCTCGATCTTGCCGTCCCCGAATGCTCTGATGGTGAGATCGTCGTGCAGCCCCGCCGACACACGACGGCGCAGCTTCAAGAACAACGAGCCGGCGACGAGCTCGCCCCGCCCGGTCCGTATCAACGGGCTTTGAAAAGTCCACGTGGCCGTGCCATGACCTTCGCGATCGTGACCGACGAGCTGCCATTGCTGTCCCGCGATCGTAACTCGATAGCTCGACAAGACTCTGGTGTCTGCAACGAAAAGACCATGCAACTCGTCGGCGCGGACCTCACCTTCCAGCCCGCAGGCCATCGCCATTCCATCGCCGTGCAGCACGACGGTCGGATGTGGTATCTGGACGGTCATCGGGAGACGTAGAGGGCGCCGATGACGAGGCCCCACACCGTGTGCATCACAAGATTTGTCAACGCGAACCGCGAGTTCGCTGTCTTCAACCCCATGAAACCGATCCCAGTCAAGGGACCCACCAATCCCCCGGCAAGGACGACAGCGAGAACGACACCCCACACCAGTCCGGCCAACACGCGATGGATACCGAGGTTCGGTTGAACAACCATCGCCCAGACCAAGACCAACAGCACGCTGTTCAGCAAGTGGGAGAGCAGACCGATCAGCCACGCGCTCGACCGGTCCGACACCATGTACTTGCGCCCATGATCGGCGATGTCGATCGCCACAAGACCCGGCACCCGTCCCGCCCACAATCCGACCAACGCCATCAGGTACCCGCCCGCGACGCCCGCCAGCACGACGCTGCCGAAATCGACCTCGCGCCAGGTCAGTGTGTCCACGGCTGCAGTCTCTCGCACTCAGCGCTCACGCTGGCGGGTCGGTGTCGTCGTGCTGGCCGGGGAGCACGTCGGTCTCGGACTTGTGCCACACCGGCGAATCGCCGGCCGTCTCGACGTTAAAGCCGTAGTCGTAGACCAACGTGCCGCCGAACGTCGCGCCTACCGACACCAGCAAGGCGATCACGATGGACAGGACCAGGATTCCGATCGGTGTGACCGGTTCGGTGTGATAGCCGTTGAGCCGCCAGGCGACGTCGGCGAGGGCGAGCACGGTGACGATGAGCATGATCGTGGCGTGGGTGTTGATCGTGCGTCGGGCCTGGGTGCCGGCCTCCGATGACTTCCATGCGTCCCACAGGCCCGTCAGCGCGGCGAACACCGACACCGCCGCTCCGGCGATGAACGTGTAGGTGCCGGCGTGCCACAGCTCGCGCGCCCAGGTGCGGTCTTTGCCACCGATCGCCGAGATGACATCGAAGACGGCGGCG
>JANOJI010000423.1:0-7123 GCA_031408175.1 Ilumatobacteraceae bacterium | reverse complement strand
TGATGTAGATCTGGTAGACGTGCTTGGTGATGGCCATTTCAGGGCTCCTATGACGTGCCGCGCTCGAGATCACGCCGAACATCAACCATCGCGCGGGTGAACGGTTGGGCGTACTTGCTGACCCAACGGTCGGCGATTTCGCCGATCGGGATCGGGTTGAGGTAGTGCTGCTTGGTGCGACCGACTCGCTTGGTGGTGACGAGGTTGGCAGCCTCCAGCACGGCGAGGTGCTTCATCACGCCGAACCTCGTCATTTCCGGAAAGCGATCGCAAAGCGCCTGAACCGTCTGGCCGTCGTGCTCGAACAGAGCGTCGAGAATCGACCGTCGGGTCGGGTCTGCCAGCGCCTTGAACACCTCGTCCATTGCTTGGCATAATATGTGACTGATTAGTCACATGTCAACATCTGGCGCGAAGAACCGTAGGAATAGTTGGCTCGTGGCACTGGTTAGATTTGTTCGGCACCAATCAGCCACCTCGAACAAAGGAACCGCCATGACCGTTCGCCTCGGAGACACCGCTCCCGACTTCACCGCTGCCACCACCCAAGGCGAGATCCACTTCCACGACTGGCTCGGCGACTCGTGGGGTGTGCTGTTCAGCCACCCGAAGGATTTCACCCCGGTGTGCACCACCGAGCTCGGCTACGTCGCCAAGATCAAGCCAGAGTTCGACAAGCGCAACGTCAAGGTCATCGGCCTATCGGTCGACTCGGTCGACAGCCACGTGAAGTGGGAAGAAGACATCGCCGAGACCCAAGGCACCGCGGTGAACTTCCCGATGATCGGCGATCCCGATCGCGCCGTCGCCGACCTGTACGACATGATCCACCCCAACGCCAACGACACGCTCACTGTTCGCTCGGTCTTCATCGTCGGACCCGACAAGAAGGTGAAGCTGACGCTGACCTACCCGGCGTCGACCGGTCGCAACTTCGACGAGATCCTGCGCGTGATCGACAGCCTGCAGTTGACCGCCAAGTACAAAGTTGCGACGCCGGCCAACTGGGTCGATGGCGACGACGTGATCATCGGCGGGCCTGTGACAAACGAGGAAGCCGAGAAGCTGTTCCCGCAAGGTTGGACGACCATCAAGCCCTACCTGCGAGTGCTGCCGCAACCCAACAAGTGAGCTAGGGCGATTTGATCAGTCGCTCGACCGGCTGCCACAGCACCGTCGCCAACAGCACGGCGCCGATGAGGCCGCCGGCGAGCGACAAGATGAGATCTCCCATGGTGTCGCGGTATGCGGTGCCCGACTCGTTCTTGTTGTCCTGGACGAACGCGAGAAACTCGCCTTCCTCCCACAAAATGTGCGTGATCGCGCCGTACCCCCACGCCAGCATCATCACGTTGAGTCGACCGAGCGGCCGATACCGGGCGATGAATCCGGCGACCATCACCCACGGGATCCAGTTGAGCACATGCATGAAGTCGTCCCACCAGGTGATGGAGTCGAACAGGTTGAACGTGTTACCCGCCGTGTCGAGCAGGAATGGCAGTGCGACGACGAGATCGATGTGATGTGGATACGGCCGCGGTCGACGGCCACGCAGCATCCACACCACCGGCACGATCGCCGCAGTCAGTGGATACAGCACCAGCCGCCACCCCATCCCCTTACCCCGATACTGCTCGAGGTCGGGAAACACGACGGCGTGTAAGAGGAACGCGACGAGCAGCACCTTGACCGCGATGTTGGCTCGAGAGATCGTGCGCACGGATAGTTCAGCGCCGCTTGTCGCCGGGGCGGCGCAGTTCTTTACGGAGCACGAAGCGCAGACCGCTCCAGGTGTCGTCGATCGCGCATACCTTGTTGTCGACCCACCCGGTCGGCAGTAGCTCGGCCCGCAGCACGTCTTCGGTGATGTCGGTGGGCACACCGCTGGTCTTCTTTGGCCACGCCACCCATACGCCACCGGCAGGCGCCGCAGCCTTGGCGAGCTTCGGCCACGCCGCGGCCAACTTCGATCGCGATGTGAAGAACGCGACGACCACATCGAGCGGAGCGAGCAACGACTTCTGCCACACGGCGTCGCCATAGTCACCCAGCGTTTCCGCGAAACCTTCCGGTGCGTCGACGACCACGAAGACTGCGTCGCCGACGATGCCGAGCTTCTTCGGCAACGGTGTGCCCGAGTATCCGGCCATCAGGCGCGCCCCATGACCTTGTCGACGACGATCTCAATCGCAACTCGATCGGGTCGTTGAGACGGCCGGCGGTACCGCGCTGCGTAGCCGGCGACCGCGAGCGCTACCGAAGGTTCGTCGTCGACCAGCCGGGCCACGCCCTCCAAGGTCACCCACCGGCCGCGATCGACCTGACT
This sequence comes from Ilumatobacteraceae bacterium, assembly GCA_031408175.1. Taxonomy (GTDB): domain Bacteria; phylum Actinomycetota; class Acidimicrobiia; order Acidimicrobiales; family Ilumatobacteraceae; genus JAENVT01. The sequence continues at coordinate 4,797 of JANOJI010000423.1, read as the reverse complement.
GACAGCTGCACGGCAACCCTGCGCGGCATGACGGGCCTTGATCGAGTTCGCAAACGTGATGACGCGTACAACACCGGCATCGCGGTCGTAGCTGAATCCGACGGGCACGACGTGCGGCGAACCATCGGAGCGCAATGTCGTCAGCGTGGCGAGATGGCGCTCGCCCAGAAAGGCCGACATCTCAGGAGACAACTCGGGTGACACAGTCTGCACGGTCGTCATTCTGTGGCGATTGCCTGCAGGATGTCGAGTTTCGTTGCACGCCAGGCAGGCACGACGGCAGCAATGACACCAGTGACGAAGGCGAGAGCGAGAATCGCGCCGATGGTGTTGACTGGAATCGAGAACTTCGTCAGGCCCTGATCGCGCAGAGCGACGATCACCACGTAGCCCAACAACAACCCCATCATCACACCGACAACCGCGCCGTACACCGACGTCAACACGCTCTCCCAACGTACCGTGGTGCGCACCTGGGCGCGCGTCATGCCGACGGCGCGAAGCAGCCCGGTCTCGCGACGTCGCTCGTACACAGCCAGCAACAAGGTGAGCACGATTCCGAAGACCGCTATGACGATCGACAGTGCCAGCAGTCCGTAGATGAACGCAAGGCTCTGGTCGACCAGGTCGGCGCGTCCGTCGATGAACTGCTCGCGATCCTGCAACTCCCCGATGCCGTATGCAGCGACCCGCGAGTCGACGGCGGCTCGAAACTCACCATCACCAATGCCGTCGGCGCGCGTCACCGAGACAAACCCGGCGGTGTTCGACAAACTGGTTCCGGCGAACGTGTCGCGGTGGTAGGTGCGCGCCGGGATGAAGTCGGCCGTTGCGTAGATCCCTTCGATTTGCAGCGGGCGCACCAGCCCGTCGATTCGCACGTCGAACACATCACCCAGCGACAGTTGCTTGCGCTTGGCTTCGCCGTCGCTGATCAACATGCCGTCCTCCGTCAACGCCGCCAGCGATCCCTGGAGAAACTCGAACTGCAGGAGTCCACCGGCTGTCTGCGGGTCGATCGTGGCGCCGCCGGCACGCTCACCTTCGGCATCGGCGATCGGGACGAAGCCAAGACCGGTCGCGGCGCCCACTTCTGGCAACGTGTTGAGCTCGTCGATGAAGACCTGGCCGAAACTCAGCGATCCACCGTTACTGCTGTTGATCACATAGTCACCGACGAACGTCGACCCGATCGTTTGGCGCAGCTGCACCTTGATGGACGCCGCGAACACCGATGCGCCGGTGACGAGAGCGACACCGATCAACACTGGTGCAGCGGTACGCGCCGTTCGTTTCGGATTGCGTTGCACGTTGCCGCGGGCCATTGCACCGGTAACGCCGCGCCAACGCTGCACGGGGGCACCGAGCAGCCGGGCGATCGGCCGAGCCATCACCGGGCCCAGCAGCAGCAATGAGGCGAAAAGCAGCGCGATTCCGGCAGCCAACAAGATGCCATCGGCACCCATCAGTACCGCGACGATCGTGCCTGAGCCCACTGATGCGCATGCGACTGCGCCGATCACCCGGCCGCGAACCGAACCGGTGCGCTCGAACGCCGTGTCGGCCATCGCCGCAACAGGCGAGATGCGCCCCGCACCGATCGCTGGCGCGATCGCGGCGATCAGGCTGGCCGCGGTTCCGGCGACGATCGTGAGGGCGACCGTGAATGGCTCGAGTGCGAGCCCTCGCGCGGGAATCGAATAGTCGAGCGCGTCGAGCAGGTTGCGGATCCCGATCGCCAGCCCGATCCCTCCGAACAGCCCGGCAATCGAGCCGAACAAGCCCACGACCGCCGACTCGATCAGCAACGTCCAGGTGACCTGGCGTCGGCTCGCGCCGATGGCTCGCAACAGCGCGTTCTCGCGCTGACGTTGGGCGGCCGTGATCGAGAACACGTTGTAGATCACGAACATGCCGACGCCGAGTGCGATGAACGAGAAGATCGCCAGGAACAACGTGATGAATCCGAGACTTCGTTCGATGTCAGACTGCGTTTGTTTGGTGATCTCGGCAGACGTCAGGGTCTCGGCAATGTTCGGGTCGAGAGCACCCTGCACTCGTGCTGCGAGCACTTCGTCGGCGACGGAACCATCGCCCTTGACCAACACTGCATCGACAAAGCCAGGCTTGGCGACGAAGACTTCCGCCGTTGCCGCGTCGAACAGGGCCCACGTCGCGTTGCCCGGCGAGACGATGTCGTCGTAGACGGCGATTCCGACGAGGGTGAACTCACGAGAGCCGCCCTCGGAGTTGACCTTGACCTTGTCACCGAGCACATAGTCCGCGTCCTGTGCCGTGATGGTGTCGAGCGCGACCTCTGATCCGCCACTCGGCAATCGTCCCTGCGCCATCCGCCAGACCGACAGCGAGCCCTCGTTCACCGTTGCACCGAACGTCGGAGCGGTCGGCCGTTCGATCGGGTTGCCCTGTTTGTCGATCACCACCGCATCACCCTGCACGAATGACTGCGCGTCGATCACGCCATCGACGGCTCGGACTTGTTCGACGACGTCGACCGGAAGGCGGTCGCGGCGCTCGAAGCCGAGAAAGCCCTCGACGGAATTCGAGGACTGCACGTACCCGTCGACCCGTTCGAAGACGTCCGCGAAGAGGCCGTTGAACGTGCGCTGCACCGTGTCGCGAAAGATGAACGTGCCACTGAGGAACGCCGTGCTGGCCACGATGGCAAGCGCTGTCAATACGACACGCCCCCATCGCGCTCGCACGCTCCGCAGCGCGAGACGGATCATGTCGTGGCGATCGCCTCGATGATGTCGACTTTGGTGGCACGTCGAGCGGGGATGACCGCGGCGATCACCCCGACAAAGAACGACACCAACAGGATCACGATCGTGCTGAGCACCGGCACGGAGAAGACGGTGACGCCTTCGTCGCGCAGGGACAGCACCAACAGGTATCCACTGAACAGGCCGAGCAACACGCCCAGCACGGCGCCAAGCATGCTGGTGATCACGCTCTCCCAGCGAACCGTCGACCGCACCTGGCCGCGGGTCATGCCGACAGCACGGAGCAGCGCGATCTCGCGTCGCCGCTCGTAGACCGACAGCAGCAAGGTGATGACAATGCCCACCGCGGCGATGATGATCGACAACGCCAACAGTCCGTAGATCAAAGCCAGCAACGTGTTGATGGACGCTGCTTGATCATCGATGTATTCGGAGCGGCTCTGCAATTCACCCGACCCGTACTGTTCGACAAGCGGCTCCATCGCCGCCTCTGCTTGAGATGCACTGACACCAGGGGCGGTATTGATGAACACCGAGAAGTCGAAGTAGCTGCCGGAGGTGTCGGCGTAGAGGGCACGGTTGGCGACGTAGCCGCCGGCCAGTTCATCGGACGAGTAGGTGCCGACGATCGTCAATGGCAGTTCGCCAAGGCCGGTGAGATTGACCGTCAGAACGTCGCCGATCGCCAGACTGTCGTCGTCGGCTTTCGTCTCGGAGACCATTATCGACGTCGTCGACAGGTCGGCGTACGAGCCACTGGTGAGGTGGAGGTCGAAGACCTCACCGACCGTACCCGGGTCAACCATCGTGACGGTTGCACCCTTGTCTTCGACCTCTGCAAGCTTTACCCCGATGCCTGCGGCGGCTGCTACTTCGGGAAGGCCGTTGAGCTGGTCGGCCAAGTCGGGGCTGAGGCCACCGAACCCGGTGAAGTCGTCGGTCTTCACCACGTAGTCGCCGACAAACTGCTCGCTGAAGATCTCGCGTACCTGGGCCTTCAGCGTTGCTGCCAGCAGTGCCACTGCGGTGACCAGCGCGACGCCGATGAGCACAGGCGCCGCGGCACGCGACGTGCGCTTCGGGTTGCGGGAGGCGTTGCCCTGCGCCATGCGGCCGGTCACCTTGAACATGCGCGCCACCGGTGCGCCGATCACCTTGGCAGCAACAAGGGCCAGCACGGGTCCGAGGATCAACACCCCGACCCAGACCAACATCACGCCCACTCCGAGCAAGAGGAAGTTCGAACCAGCGAGCGAGGTGATGATGCTCGCAGCCCCGACAGCGGCAACGATCAGACCACTGAGGATTCGCTTTCGGCTGCTCCCCACGTGCTCGACAGCGGACTCGCGCATGGCTGCCAACGGCGACACGCGACCGGTTCGCAGCGCCGGGAGCACCGCCGACAACACGGTGACCATGGTGCCCAACACGATGGTGAGCACGACAGTGCGCGGCAGCAGTTGCAGCGTGGTCGATGGGAAGTCGATTCCAATAACGCCAAGGAACTCTTTCAGCGCGATGGACACGCCGATGCCGGCGACCAGGCCGAGCAACGAACCGACGATGCCAACGACGACGGACTCCAGCAGCATTGCTCGCGTGATCTGACCGCGATGCGCGCCGACCGCGCGGAGCAGGGCGTTCTCGCGTTGACGTTGTGCTGCCGTGATCGAGAACACGTTGTAGATCACGAAGCAGGCAACACCCATGGCGATGAACGAGAACGCCGTCAAGAAGATCGTGAAGAAGCTGAGTCCTTCCTCGATGGCACTCTGGTTCTCCTCGGTGATCTCGGCACCCGTCAGGGTTTCGGTTTGGGAATCGGATGGGAGTGACGCCTGGATCTCGTCGGCCAGTTCGGCGTCGGGCACACTGCCGTCGCCGGTGACAACGACGGCATCGATGAAGCCGGGCTTGCCCACGAACGACTGTGCCGTTGCGATGTCGAACAACGCGAACGTTGCACCACCCGGCGACGAGACATCGCCGTATCGGGCGATACCCACCAGGGTGAACTCGCGCGAGCCGCCCTGAGCAACCACTTTCACGG
>JANOJI010000436.1:0-3828 GCA_031408175.1 Ilumatobacteraceae bacterium | reverse complement strand
GCTACTCGGGCACCAGTACGTCGATCGCCTCGTTGCCCGGCATGCGCGAGCGCACCGTGATCCTCTACACGTTCTCAAAGAAGTTTGCGATGACCGGCTGGCGTCTGGGCGCGGCGGTCGGGCCCGACGAGTTGATCGCCCAGATCATCAAGATCAACACCAACGACGAGAGCTGCACGACTCACTTCGTGCAGGCGGCCGGCGTCGAGGCGTTGCAGGGAGACCAGTCGGGCGCGCTGGCGATTCTTGCCGAGCTCGAACGCCGTCGAGATGCGGCGGTCGACGAACTGCAGAGGATCTCCGGACTCGTAGTCGCCAAGCCAGAGAGCACGTTCTATCTGTTTCCCAACGTCACCAAGGCCATGGAATCTCGTGGATTCACCGACGTGGCCAACTTCGCCGACGCGGCATTGCGGGCCACCGGTGTGTCGTTCTGCACGCGGCGGCACTTTGGTCGATCTCTACCGGGTGAACTCGAACAGTACGTTCGCTTCGCCTACTCGGGCATCTCGGTCGACGACATCCGCCTCGGTCTCACCACGCTTCGCGAATGGATCGAGGACGCCTGATGGGTCAGCCTCGGATCGTCGTCGCCGGGCGAATCCCAGATGCCGGTCTCGACGTTCTACGTCCCCACGGGAATGTCTGGGGCTGGAAGCACGACGACCCGATCGAGATCGACGAACTGTACGAGCGGATCGCCGGTGCCGATGCGGTGTTGACGCTGCTGACCACCAAGGTCGACCGGGCCTTTCTCGAGGTCGCCGGTCCACAACTGAAAGTCGTCTCCAACGTGGCCGTCGGCTACAACAACATCGACGTCGCCGAGTGTCACGAGCGCAGTGTGATTGCCACCAACACGCCCGGTGTGCTGACCGATGCGACTGCTGACATCGCCATGGCGTTGATCCTGATGGTCACTCGCCGGCTTGGTGAGGGTGAGCGAATCGTTCGCTCGAACCAGCCGTGGCAGTGGGGCATGTTCATGCTGCTGGGCACCGGTCTGCAGGGTCGCCGACTCGGCATCGTCGGAATGGGAGCCATCGGTCAGGCACTCGCTCGACGAGCCAAGGCCTTTGGCATGACTGTGGCGTACAGCAACCGCAGCGCCGCATCGCCCGACGTCGAGGCCGAGCTCGGCGCCGAACGGCTGAGCCTCGACGAACTGCTGGCGACCTCGGACGTGGTCACGATCAATTGCCCGTACTCGCAGGAGACGCATCACCTGATCGGGCCCGAGCAGTTCGAGCTGATGCGGTCATCGGCATACATCATCAACACTGCCCGTGGCCCGATCGTCGATGAGGCGGCATTGGTCGCAGCTCTGCGCACTGGCGCCATCGCCGGCGCGGGACTCGACGTCTACGAGCACGAACCCCAGCTCGAGCCGGGTCTCGATCAGTTCGACAACGTCGTGCTGATCCCGCACCTTGGCTCGGCCACCGTCGAGACCCGGTCAGCGATGGCCACGCTGGCCGCCCGCAACACCGTCGCCGTGCTCAGCGGTCAGCCGCCGCTGACGCCGATCACCTGACTACAGCACCTCGTAGTCGGCAGCGTTGACCTCGCGGGTCTGCTGCCAGAACTCGAGCAGGCTGAACGGCCAGTTCTGGGCGACGCGCCCGGACTCGCTCTTGTACCAACTGTTGACGGCGGCAGCTCCCCATGCCATGTGAAGGTTGCCTTCGTCGATGCGCTCGTTGTACCGATCGTGAACCGCAGGCAGGCAGTCGATTGCCCGTGCCTGCGTCGCCAGAACGTGACGTAGGCACTGCAGTACGTAGTGCACCTCGCACTCCGAGAAGTAGATGATGCTGCCGTTGACCACGATGTTGGTGTTGGGGCCGTAGAGCATGAAGAAGTTCGGGAAGTTGGGTGCGACGATGCCGAGGTACGCACGGGCATTGCCATCCCACTGCTCGTGCAGATCGATACCGCCGCGCCCGGTGACCCGCATCGGTGTGAGGAATCGCGAGGCCTGGAAGCCCGTGCCGTAGATGATGACATCGACATCGTGAGCGGTGCCGTTGCTCATCTGCAATCCACTCGGCACGATCTCGGCGATGGGGTCGGTGATCAGTTGCACGTTGTCGCGTTTCAACGTCGTCGCCCACACGCCGTTGTCGCGGATGATTCGCTTGGCGGCAGGTGGGTAGTCGGGCATCACCTTGGCAAACAGGTCGGGCCGATCGCCGAAGCACAGCCCGATGTACATTCCCAGGAGCATTCGTAGCTGCTCGTTGGCGGCGCTCACCGAATGGCCCTGACCATCCCAGTCCCGGTCCACCCTGACAGCAGGGAGCATGCCCTCCGCATAGCGCCAGAAGAGCCAGAAGCGATACCACTGGCTGTAGTACGGCACATGTGTCAGCAGCCATCGCTGCCCGTCGGCAACATCGGCGTGGTAGTCGAGAGTCGGCGCCAGCCAGTTCGGTGTGCGTTGGAACACGAACACGTGCTCGGCCTGCTCGGCGATGATCGGGATGAATTGGGCTGCGCTGGCACCGGTGCCGATGACCGCTACTCGTCTGCCGGTGAGGTCGGCGTCGTGAGCCCACTCGGCGGAGTGAAAGGCGGGTCCGCCGAACGAGTCGCGACCGGCGATGTCGGGCAGCTTCGGACGATTCAGCTGCCCTGTTGCGTTGACGATGGCGTCGAAGCTGGCCGTCGTGGAGAGACCGTCAGCATCGGTCGCGCATATCTGCCATGTTGCGGAGCGATCGTCGAACGACATGGCATCGACGGTCGTCGAGAAGTTGATGAACTGGCGAAGCTCGAAATCGTCTGCGAACGTCCTGAAGTAGTCGAGCAGCGCAGGTTGCATCGAGAAGTGCTGCGGCCAGTCGGCGCGTTGGGCGAACGAGTAACAGAACAGATGGCTGGACACGTCGACCCTGCAACCTGGGTACGTGTTCTCGAGCCAGGTTCCACCGACGTCCGCATTCTTCTCGTACACCACCACGTCGATGCCGGCTTGGTTCAGGCGGTGAGCGGCCAGCAATCCCGACATGCCCGCGCCGATGACTGCAACCCGGAATGTGCGATCCGGGGCAATGTCGGCGGCCGACCACGACGGTGCGCGGAGGTCTTGTGAAGGGTCGCCGAGCTCCTCGAGCAACATTGCCAGGTAGTCGTCGGACGCTTCGGTAGCCATCATCCAGGAGATGATCGGCCGCACATTCTCTGCGGTCGGCCGGGGCGCCTCTGGCCATCCGGCGTCACGAAGCTCGATGAGGGTGCAAACTGACAGGTCCCGAGCATGGGCCTGCTGCTCGGGGGTCCAGCCGCCCTGCGGTTCGTGGTGCTTGGTGGGGTCGAGGAACAGGCCATCGCCAGGAAGGTCCGGCGAAGCCGAGATGTGTGCCAGTGCGGCGAGCAGTGAGGGCAGATCGGCCACGGACACCATTGCGGCGAGCTCCCCGTTGGTTGTGCTGGGCTGGGCCGGCTCTGCAGGGGAGGCCATGGCGGGGACTGTAGGCGGGCGGTAGCCTTGGTTCACCATGCGAGCTTCCCTTGCCGAACTACTGTCCGCCGGACGCACCCTGCTGGCCGACGGCGCCACCGGCACGAACTACTTCGAGCGTGGCCTCGGGGCAGGCGACCCACCGGAGTTCTGGAACGTCGACCAGCCCGACAAGGTGCGCACGCTGCATCAACAGTTCGTCGACGCCGGTGCAGACATCATCCTGACCAACACGTTCGGCTGCAACCGACATCGCCTCAAGCTGCACCGCGCCGAGGGTCGTGTCTTCGAATTGGCCAAGCGAGCCGCCGAGATCGCCTGCGAGGTCGCCGATGCGAGCCCGCGGCCTATCGTCGTCGCCGGTT
>JANOJI010000420.1:0-3648 GCA_031408175.1 Ilumatobacteraceae bacterium | reverse complement strand
CACCACCTTCATGCCGCGGCCACCGCCACCGTAGGCAGCCTTGATCACCAACGGGTAGCCGTGTTCGGCACCGAAGGCGAGGATCTCGTCGGCGGATGTGGCGAACTCGGTGGTGCCCGGCACAATCGGCGCGCCCCCGCGTAGCGCAGCCCGGCGCGAACTGACCTTGTCGCCCATCTCGTCGATGGCTGCCGCTGGCGGACCGATGAATGTCACGCCCTTGGCCGTGATCGCCCGGGCGAAATCGGCGTTCTCGCTGAAGAACCCGTAACCGGGATGCACGCCGTCAGCGCCGCTGTCGGCGATTGCCTTGAGGATGGCTTCGGTGTTGAGGTAGCTCTCGGCAGCAGTCTGTCCACCGAGGGCGTAGGCCTCGTCCGCGCGACGCACGTGGAGGGCATCTCGATCGAGTTCGCTGTACACCGCGACCGTCTTGATCCCGAGGTCGCGAGCGGCGCGAATGACACGCACGGCGATCTCTCCGCGGTTGGCAATCAGGATCTTGGTGAGCACGAGTGCCAATCTTGGTGCGATGACTACCCCGAGCGCCACCTGGCTGATCTCCGTCGTCGACGAAACCGGCAGTACCAACGCCGATCTGCTGGCCGCCGCGGAGGCGGGGGCCGCCGATCACAGCGTGTTGATGGCCCGACATCAAACCGCGGGTCGGGGGCGTTTGAACCGCCAGTGGGTCGCACCGCCGGGCGCCAACCTGTTGGTCTCGTTGCTGTTTCGCGAGGTACCGCAGCACCCACACCAACTCACCCAACGGGTGGCGTTAGCTGCAGCACGAGCATGCCACGACGTCGCCGGCGTGTCGCCGACCCTGAAGTGGCCGAACGATCTGTTGCTCGACGGGCGCAAGCTCGCTGGTGTGCTCGCCCAGGCTGGTGGCAACCCGGTGCACTACGTCGTCGTTGGCATCGGGCTCAACGGTGGTTGGGCCCCCGAGGGTGCCGCGCGGCTCGGTGAGCGCCACGACCCGGTCGACGTACTCAACGCATTGCTCGACGCCTACGACCAGCTACCGGCCGACATCACGGACATGTACCGCGCCGCGTTGGCCACGATTGGCCAGTCCGTGCGGGTCGAACTCACTGGATCTGCGATCTCCGGCAGAGCACTCGACGTGTTGCCTGACGGTCGCCTGGTCGTGCTCGACGAGTGTGGCATCACCCATCGCTTCGACACGGGAGACGTCGTTCACCTGCGCTAGCGGCCCTTTCCCCGAGGGGGTGCCCGGCAAGGGTCGGGGCCCGCCACTACCCTCGGTATGTGCTTGTCTCCGACGTTGCCCCGCGGTCGCGTCGTCGCCGGAGGCTTCCCAGCATGCTGGCCATGACCGCCGTAGTGGGCGTGCTCGGCGCGACCGGGATGCTGATCGCCGCCCGCGAGACCATCGATTCGGTCGGCCGCATTCCCGGGGTGGCGGCGAGCCTCGACCCGGCCGGCGCATCGATCGAGAACTACTTGCTTGTCGGCTCCGACAGCAGGGCGGGGGCTGATCCGGGATCGGTCGACGCCAGCGGTATCGGCACCGAGGCGGAGGTCTCGGGCCGCCGCAGTGACACGATCATGATTCTTCGGCGCGACAAATCCACCGGCGATGCCGCGTTGCTCTCGATTCCTCGCGACCTGTGGGTCGATGTGCCGGGCCACGACAACCAACGCCGGATCAACTCGGCGTTCAGCGATGGGCCCCAGGTACTCGTGCAGACCTTGCAGCAGGGGGAGTTGCGCATTCCGATCCACCACTACGTCGAGATCGACTTCGTCGGGTTCAAGTCCCTGGTCGATGCCCTGGGTGGCATCGAGATCTGTGTCGATTTCGCCATCCGCGATGTCAGCACCGGGCTCGACGTGCCCCAACCGGGCTGTCATGTCCTCGACGGGGTGCAGGGTCTGGCGTACGCCCGTAGCCGCCACTATCAAGAGTTTCGCGAGGATGGCGAGTGGCACGAGGACCCTGCCTCCGATCTCGGCAGGACCAAGCGCCAGCAACAGTTCGTCAATCTGACACTCAACAAGGCAATGGAACGCATCAAAGTGGATCCGTTTGCAGCCGGCCGACTGGTGACGGCGATCGGCTCGTCGCTGAGCATCGATGACGAACTCGATCCCATTGCCGCGGCGGCGTCGTTGCGATCGGCAGTCGATGCGGGCATCGCCACGTACTCGCTACCGGTGTTCGGCAAGACGATCGGTGGTAACGCAGTGCTGCTGCTGGGGGACGGCTCCGACGCTGTCTTGGCGTTCTTTCGAGGGCAGGGTCCGGCGCCCGCAGCGAATGTGTAGCCCGGGCGGCCATACTATGCGACTGTCATGAAGGCTCTCATTCTCGCCGGCGGTGCCGGCACCCGGCTGCGACCGATCACCCATACCAGCGCCAAGCAGCTTGTTCCGGTCGCCAACAAGCCCATCCTGTTCTATGGGATCGAGGCGATGGTCGCAGCAGGCATCACCGAGATCGGCGTCATCGTCGGCGACACGCGAACTGAGGTGATGGACGCGCTCGGCGACGGAGCTCGATTTGGTGCGGCCTTCACATTCATCCCGCAGGATGCTCCCCTCGGTCTTGCGCATTGCGTTCTGATCGCCCAGGACTTTCTCGGTGACGACGACTTCGTGATGTACCTGGGCGACAATCTGCTCGAACAGGATCTCGGGGCGTTCGTGCATGCCTTCGAGACGGCCCGTCACAGCGCCGACCCACCGACCGCGCAGATCCTGCTGAAACAGGTTCCCGATCCTCAACGGTTCGGGATCGCCGAGCTCGATGGCGATGGCAACGTCGTTCGTCTCGTCGAGAAGCCGGCAGACCCGCCCAGCGATCTTGCGCTCGTAGGTGTGTATCTCTTCGATCGCACGATCAACGAAGCGGTCCGGGCGATTGCCCCGTCGCCTCGCGGCGAACTCGAGATCACCGACGCCATCCAGTGGCTGGTCGATCAGGGCAAGCGGGTGCGCTGCGAACTGCTGACGGGCTGGTGGATCGACACCGGCAAGCTCACGCCGCTGCTCGAAGCGAACCGGCTTCTGCTCGAACAGATCGAATCACGAATCGATGGCAAGGTCGACGAGGCCTCGACCATCGATGGCCGAGTGGTCATCGAGGCCGGCGCAACGGTGACCAATTCCATCCTTCGTGGCCCACTGGTCATCGGGGCCGGGGCGCGTATCGCCGACAGCTTCGTCGGCCCGTTCTCGGCCATCGGCGACGGCTGCGAGATCGTCAACAGCGAGGTCGAACACTCGGTCATCATGGAACGCAGCAGGGTGATCGATATCCAGCGACTGGAAGACAGCCTGATCGGCAAGGAAGCGGTTGTCAGCCGCTCGCACCTGCGGCCCCGGGCCTTGCGTCTGATGGTCGGAGACCATTGCCAGATCGACGTCGAGTGAAGGACACCATCCACACATGCCAACAGTGACCGAGAGCGACAAGATCGCCGGAGTGTGGATCGTCGAGCCCTCGATCCACGGCGACCAGCGCGGCCTCTTCATCGAGACCTATCGCCGCGAGTGGTTTCCCAATGGCCGCGAGATGCTGCAGGGCAACCGGGCCAACCGACAGGCAGGGGCGCTCGTCGGTCTGCACTATCACCTCCATCAGGCCGACTACTGGTACGTACCGTTCGGGAACGCGCG
>JANOJI010000408.1:0-3846 GCA_031408175.1 Ilumatobacteraceae bacterium | reverse complement strand
GGGGGTGTCTAATGGTTTGTGTAAGCGGTCGGGTCCTCACCCGATTGGAGAACACTTATGACTATGACGAAGTCCGATCCGGAGCGCGAGGAGCGTCGCCGGCAGCAGAAAGAGATCGCTGACTCGTTGAAGGAGTCGGGCGCGCTCGATGAAATCTTCGCCAGGATCGACGCTGGCGAATCGTTGACCGGTCACGCCGGCTTGTTGAAGGGAATGTTGAAAGCATCGCTGGAGCGCGGCCTGGAGGCTGAGCTGGGCGATCACGTCGGCTATGACCGTGGCGACCCGGACGCGGCGCAGTTCCCGAATTCGCGTAACGGCACGTTCTCGAAGACCGTGGCGAGCGAGATCGGCGACGTCGAGCTGGCGATCCCGCGTGACCGCAACGGGACGTTCACACCGATGCTGGTCCCGAAAGGCGCCCGCCGCTTGGATGGGCTCGACGCGATCATCGTGTCGCTCTACGCGGGCGGGATGACGATCCGTGACATCGGCCATCATCTCGCATCGACGATCGGTACCGAGCTCAGCGCCGAGACGATCTCCAAGGTCACCGATGCCGTCACGGACGAGGTCCTTGCTTGGCAGCAACGACCGCTCGAAGCGTTGTATCCGGTGATCTATCTCGACGCGATCATCGTCAAGGTCCGCGACGGCGGCCATGTGCGCAACAAGGCAGCGCACATCGCCATCGGTGTCGACACCGACGGCATCAAGCACGTGCTGGGGATCTGGGTGCAAACCACAGAGGGCGCCAAGTTCTGGGCGGCTGTGTGCGCCGAGCTGGCCAACCGTGGGGTCCGTGACGTGCTCATCGTGTGCTGCGACGGGCTCACCGGGTTCCCCGAAGCGATCGCCGCGACCTGGCCGCAAGCGACCGTGCAGACCTGTGTCGTGCATCTCATCCGAGCCGCGATGCGGTTCGTCAACTACACCGACCGCAAGGCCGTCGCTGCGGCGTTGAAACCGATCTACACCGCCGCCAACGCCGACGGGGCCCTGATCGAGCTCGAGGCATTCGAAGCGAGCCCGCTCGGAAAGAAATACCCCTCGACGATCAAAGCGTTCCGTGACGCCTGGGAACGGTTCACCCCGTTCTTGGCGTTCCCGCCAGCCTTACGACGGGTGATCTACACGACGAACTCGATCGAGTCGCTGAACTACCAGCTTCGCAAAGTCACCAAGAACCGCGGTCACTTCCCCAACGACCTCGCCGCGATCAAGCTGCTATGGCTAGCGATCTGCGACATCGAAGACAAACGAGCCCGCCAACGCGCCAAAGAACGCGGACTACGCGCCACCCAACGCAAAGCACCCGGCCGACTCGTCGAAGGCCAGATCACCACGAACTGGAAACAAGCCCTCGAGCAACTCGCCCTCGTCTACCCCGACCGCATCAACCCACACATCTAAACACCATGACCACGCCCGCTTACACAAACAACTTGACAGGCTCCCGTGTCAAGCATCGCGGCCCACCCACTGGCGCTATTGCTCCGATGGGGAGTCAGGGTGACGATCAACACCGACGACACAACAATCTCCGACATTACCCTGTCGGAGGAACTGCACTCCTGCCACGTCGAACTAGGGCTCACCCTTTCCGAAACCTGGCGATGCAACTTGAACGCGCTCGAAGCGGCTTTCGTTGACGCCGACACGAGGGCAGCACTTCACGCATCCTTCCGGCGATGGGGCGAGCACATCCCTGAACTCCACGGACCCGAGCTGTCGCCCGCCAGGAGCATGGGACCAACTTGAGCTGAGTTTCGCCAGGAGCATGGGACCACCTGTTCGCCAGTAATGGGACCACCTTGCGCCGCCAGGCACCCGAGGTGTTGACCACCGCCAACGCGCAACGCTGGGACCCCGCCGAAGCTGTCCGAGCCCTGTTGACCGAGGAGCTCGCCGGCCGCCGGGCCTCGTCGATCAACATCCGCCGCACCGCCGCCGGGTTCCCGACCGGCAAAACCTTCGACACCTGGGAAGAACAAGTGTCGTCGATCCCGACACCAACCCAGCGATCGTTGACAACCTTGGAATGGGTTGACCGGCACGAGAACCTCGTCGTCTGCGGACCCTCCGGCACCGGCAAAACCCACCTGCTCGAAGCGCCCGGGCACGCCGCGATCGGCCACGGCTGCCACGTCCAATGGTTCTCCCTCGAGACCCTCGGCGCGCTCATCAACCGCCACCGCGTCGACGACAGCACCAGCCGGGCGATCCGCAAGATCATGCGCGCCGATCTGATCTGCATCGATGACATCGGGCTCCTCCCGGTCACGACCGACACCGCCGAGGCGCTCTACCGCGTTGTCGATGCCGCCTACGAGAAACGATCGATCGCCCTGTCGTCCAACCTGCACCCCGCCGGGTTCGACGAACTGATGCCCAAAACCATCGCCAACGCCACCGTCGACCGGCTCCTGCACCACGCCCACGTCGTCATCACCAACGGGCAGTGCCACTGACCGGCCGTGGGCAGATCCTGCTGGCCCTGGACACACGTCAGAGGTTGAGAGGCGACGATGGGAATCGAACCCATGTACAGGGCTTTGCAGACCCGTGCCCCTCATCGCGTCATGCCAGCTCAGACGGCGTGAAGCGGCCAGCGAATCGAGGGATGAGGGGTGAGCGAGGCGTGCGTCAACGGATCGACGCGATCCATCGCGGTCACGTCCGTCCGCTTCGGCGTGCGTGTTGTTCAGTCGGGCCAGCCGAGCCGCAAGGCCCGCTGAGGCAGTTCATCGTCCGGTGTCTCAGTCAGGAGAACTCTGAGATCCTTGTTGTTCCCGGGCTTGCCGTCGTAGTTGCCGATGATCACGACAATCGTTCGTGGAGGGCTCGTTGGCTTCACGTAGATCGCGTTCGTGATGTAGCCGAGATGTCGGGTCGCCTCGGACAGGTACGGATCCAGGCGGCTGTAGTCGGCAGCGAAGATCCATCCATCGGTCGACATCCAGTCCTTATAGGCGGCTGTCATCTCCTGGATCGTGTGACCGCGAACCCGGTAGCCACCGCTCGCCTCCTCGGCCGCAGATAGGGGAACTGGTACTCCGAGGACGCCGGAGTCCTTGAGCGCGATCATCGGCGTTTCGCTGTCCGGTTCGATCGCGAGCTGAACCGTGCGCTCGCTCGACTGGTGCCGATCGGGTTGGCGACATGCAGACCGGACTCACTCGCCGCCGAGCAGAGCCGGCGATCCGCGCTGCTGAAGACGTCGGCACCGATGTGATGCGCCGCAGCGAGATGCATGGCGTCGTAGCCCCGCAGACCATGCTCGACGGCCGTGTCGCCGGCGAGACGCATCAAGTCCTCGTCGATCTCGACGATCGACAACTGTGACCACAACATTTCGAGCCCCGACAGCGCTTCTTGTGACACCGGCTCGCTGATCCGACCCTGTCGACGCGCCGCCGTCAACGCTGCACGCGCTTCGACATGTCCAAGCCTGCAACAGGCGAGGACATCGGGTTCGTCCCAAATCACACTCGCCTCGGCCGTGCCATTCTCGGCGATCAGAAGTTTGATGAGAACGGACGTGTCGACATAGGTGATCACTGACGTTGCTCGGCCACCAACTCACTCACCGAGCCAGTCGAGGTAAGGGGAACCGGTCGCTGACGCACCTTCGCGGAGGGTGGGCGAACCAGCCCCGCCTCGATCATCGCCGCGAGCTTGTCTCCCGTCACTCCATCCATCCCCGTAAGGCGAGCGACCGGCCGACCGCGATCGGTGACAACAACCTCGAGGCCAGCCTCCACTTGACCAAGGTACCGGCTCAGGTTGTTCTTCAAGTCCCGTACGCCGACCTCAACGCGGCTCGATGTAGCTACTTTCATGTTG